>NZ_JBSFDA010000321.1:0-4666 GCF_053593675.1 Streptomyces sp. NPDC002156
GGCCGATGCCCTGGGTTGGGCATCGGCCGCCTTCTTGTGTCCCCTGCCCGCTACTGCTGCGGAGGCTGCGGGTAGCCGGGCTGCTGGGCCTGCTGCTGAGGCGGCTGGTAGGGCTGCCCCGGCTGCGGCGGATAGCCGTACGGCTGACCGGGCTGGGGCGGCGGCGGGTACTGCCCCGGCCGGCCGGGCGGCGGCGGAACGTACTGGCCCTGCCCCGGGACGGGCGGAGCCGCCGGATACGGCTGCCCCGGAGCCTGCTGCATCTGCTGCTGGTGTCCCGGCAGCGGCGGGGCCGCGACCGGAGGCGGGTTGCCGTCCGAGGTCCAGAGCCCGTGCATCTGCTGGTGCCGTACGAAGTCCTCGGCGATCAGGGCGGCGAGGTTGAAGTAGGCCTCGCGGACCTTGGGCCGCATCATGTCGAGGTCGACCTCGGCACCGGCGGCGAGATGCTCGTCGAAGGGCACGGTGATGACACCCCGGCAGCGCGTCTCGAAGTGGGAGACGATGTCCTCCACCTTGATCATCTTGCCGGTCTCGCGCACACCCGAGATGACGGTGAGGGACCGCGAGACCAGGTCCGCGTACCCGTGCGCCGACAGCCAGTCCAGCGTCGTACTGGCGCTGCTGGCACCGTCCACGGACGGTGTCGAGATGATGATCAGCTGATCGGCGAGGTCGAGTACGCCCCGCATGGCGCTGTAGAGCAGACCCGTACCGGAGTCGGTCAGGATGATCGGGTACTGCTTGCCCAGTACGTCGATCGCGCGCCGGTAGTCCTCGTCGTTGAAGGTCGTCGAGACGGCCGGGTCGACGTCGTTGGCGATGATCTCCAGACCGGACGGCGCCTGGGACGTGAACCGCCGGATGTCCATGTACGAGTTGAGGTACGGGATCGCCTGGACGAGGTCCCGGATGGTGGCCCCGGTCTCGCGCCGCACACGGCGGCCGAGCGTACCGGCGTCCGGGTTGGCGTCGATGGCGAGGATCTTGTCCTGCCGCTCGGTGGCGAGGGTCGAGCCGAGCGCGGTGGTAGTGGTGGTCTTACCGACCCCACCCTTGAGGCTGATGACGGCGATGCGATAGCAGGACAGCACCGGCGTACGGATCAGCTCCAACTTCCGCTGCCGCTCGGCCTCCTCCTTCTTGCCGCCGAGCTTGAACCGGGAGGGAGCGGCTGCGGGCCGCCCGCTCTTCGCCTTCTGCTTCTTGTTGTTGAGCAGCCGGTCGGAGGACAACTCGACGGCCGCGGTGTAACCGAGCGGCGCGGCACCGGGGTTGGTCATCTGCCGCTGGTCGTGCTGCATGGGCTGCGGCCAGGCGGCCCCGGTACGCGGATCCACGGGCGGCTGCTGCCCGGCCTGCGGAACCCCGGGCTGGCCGTACGCCGGCTGCGGGGGCGACGCGGGAACGGCGCCCGGTGCATGCGGGGGCGCCGGAGGCCCGGCGTGCGGGTGGGGCGCGTCGGCCTGCTGCGGCACCTGAGGCTGCGGCGGCGCCTGCTGCGCGGGCGCCTGCGGGAAGGGGAACCCGTACCCACCGGGCGCACCGGCGGGGCCCCCGGGGCCACCGGGGTGCGGGAAGCCGTACCCGGGCTGAGGCGCCGGGGGCTGAGGCACAGGAGAACCAGCGGGAGGCGGGAAGCCGTACCCGTCCTGGGGGTTGGGGGTGGGCGCGGGGGGCACCGGCGCCGGGCTGCCGACGGGGGCTGGAGCCGGGGGAGTGGAGCCACCCGGGGTGCCGGGAGCCGACGCAGGGGTGCCACTCGGGGTGCCCGGAGCGGGAGCAGGGGTGGCTGGAGCCGGAGGCCGACCGCCGGGCTGGGGGGCGCCGTCGACGCCTTGCGGGCTGGGAGTGGCCGGGGCCGGAGGCTGGACGCCGGGGGGCGGGAAGCCGTACCCGCCTTGGGGGTTGGGGCCGGCAGGGGTCGGAGCCGGGGTAGGCGCGCCGGGCTGGGGGAAGCCGTAGCCACCCTGAGGGGTGGGACCCGTGGGCGGCGTTGCCGGGGGCGGGAATCCGTACTCGGAGGGCGGGCCGTCCTGCGCCGGGGCGGGAGCACTCGGCGTCGAGGGCTGGGCGCCGGGGGGCGGGAAGCCGTACCCGCCTTGGGCGTTCGGGCCCGCCGGGGTCGGCGCGGGTGCGCCCGGCTGCGGGAGGCCGTAGCCGCCCTGCGCGTTCGGAGCCGGGGGCTGGGCGCCGGGCTGGGGGAAGCCGTAGCCACCCTGAGCGTTCGGGGCCTGGGCCGGGGGCTGAGGTTGGGCGCCGGGGGGCGGGAAGCCGTACCCGCCTTGGGCGCTGGGACCTGCCGGGGTCGGCACGGGTGCGCCCGGCTGGGGGACGCTGTGGTCGCCCTGGGCGTTTGGTGCCGGGGCAGGAGGCTGGGCGCCCGGGCGCGGGAAGCCATACCCGCCTTGGGCGCTGGGGCCCGCTGGGGTCGGCGTGGGCGCTCCGGGCTGGGGGTCGATGTGGCTGCCCTGGGCGTTTGGTGCCGGGGGCTGGGCGCCGGGGTGCGGGAAGCCGTACCCGCCTTGGGCGTTGGGGCCTGCCGGGGTAGGAGCGGGTGCGCCCGGTTGGGGGGCGCTGTGGTCACCTTGGGCGTTTGGTGCCGGGGGCTGGGCGCCGGGGTGCGGGAAGCCGTACCCGCCCTGGGCGTTCGGGCCCGCCGGGGTAGGTGCGGGCGCGCCCGGCTGGGGGGCGCCGTAGCCGCCCTGAGCGTTCGGGGCGGGAGGCGGGAAGCCGTACCCGCCCTGGGCGTTGGGACCCGTGTGCGCAGCCGGAGTCGCTTGCGGCGGGAATCCGTAGCCAGCGGGCGGCGCACCCGGTGCCGCTGCCGGGGCAGGGACCCCAGGGACCGCCGCAGCCGGGTTGGGCGGCGGGAAGCCGTATCCGGCCTGCGGGGGCGCGGGAGCGTTCCAGGCGGTGGGCGCGGCCTGCGGCTGGAACGGGGGCTGCGTCGGCGGTACGGGTGGCTGCCGGCCCGGTACAGCGGGCGGCTGAGGCTGACCCGGTGCCGGCGTGGCCGACGCGGCCTGCGGCTGGACGGGCGCGGCTTCCGGCTGCGTCGGCGGCTGGGGTTGCGGCTGTGCGGGCCACTGTCCAGCCATGGCGGGCGCGGCCGGCTGGTACGACGGGGGCAGCGGCGGCAGTCCGCTGCCCTGACCTGTCGTCGGGGGAGCCCACGCGGGCGGTACGGTCCCGGGCGCGCCCTCCGGCAGCGGGGGCAGGTTGAGCGGTGCGCTGGGCACCGAGTCCCGCACGGGCGCGACCGGCGCGGAGTCGCGTACGTCGTCGACGGCGCTCGGTGCCGGCGCGGTGTCCTCGGGCTCGACGTCGACGACCTCGGCGGCCACCGGCTCGGCGTCCACCGGCTCCGAGGCGGCAACGTCCGTTGCCACTACTGCCGCGGACTCCGCGTCCTCCTCGTCGGATTCAGTGTCCGCAGACTCGACATCCTGCGGCGCCACGGCGTCACCGGCGTCGTCCTGCAGCTCGGGCACGGCACCGCTCACCTCGTCGGTGACCTCGTCAACATCCGTACCCTCGTCACCCTCACCTTCGGCACCCACCGCATCGACGTCATCCAGGGGCTCCGGGACACTCACCTCAGCGGCGACAGCCTCCGCCTCGAAGGCAGCATCGCCGGAGTCGTCGCCGGACTCGCCGCCGTCGGCAGCCGAGACCGCCGGCTCCGTGAAGTCGCGCTGCACGGCGGTCGGCGGAGCGGCCTGAGCCGGAGGGGTCGCCGGCACCGGAGGGGTCCACCGGGAGTGGAATCCGCCCACGGGAAAGCTGGGGACAGCCGTAGGGCTCGCGGGACCGCCCGCGGCCCCCGACTGCGGCGCCGCCAGGGGGAACCCACCGCTCACCGGCAACGGGGGCACACCCACAGGACTCGCATCGCCGACACCGGCACCCGAACGAGCATCCGCAGCCGCATCCGCGTCTACACCCGTGTCCGATGCCGAACCCGAACCCGTATCCGAGTCATCGCCCGACACCGGGCCCGCCTCGTCGTTCGATTCGGCATCCGTCTCGTCCTCGTCCTCGTCCCCCGACGCCCCCGACCCTCCCGACGCGTTCTGGGTGTACCAGGCAGGCGTCGCGTAATCGATGGTGAACTCGCCCGTCATCTCGCTGGCGGACTCCGCGTCGGACTGGTCATCGCCGGGTGTGGCCCAGCCCCCGCGGATCCCGTCCCGATCGCTGTTCACAGTTCCTCCTGATGTGGTCGAGCACCCGCTTGCCGTGCTGGGGCGACCATTTCTCGTCTGTATGCATGTCGTCCGAAGCCGGTTCTTCAGTGGGTTGTGTCCACGTCGTCCGGTATCGGGCGGCGGAGGTCGTCCGATCTGCTTGGCTCTTCCCCCGGTACTCCCGACCCAGCCTAATCACCACGACCCCCGCCCCGGCAGGCCCGTCCACCCCTCAGTGACCGTCCATTACGTCACAGCCTGACCGGAACCGATCCCGTCCGTGCCCGAACCGCCTTCTCCGGCAAGAGAGTTGACACGACCGGAACGACATCCGCCCCACACCCGCCACAACCTCACATGCATAGTAGGCGGCCCCTCTGACAACGCACTTCGCCGAAAAGCGCACGAAAAAGAGGGGCGGGGGGCCCGCCGAGCGCCCCCCCCCCCCCCCCCCCCCCCGCCCCCCCCCCCCCCCC
>NZ_JBSFDA010000322.1:0-4620 GCF_053593675.1 Streptomyces sp. NPDC002156
AGACGGTCGACGGCGAGTTCGACGCCGTACTGCGCATGCTGCGCACCGCCGGCCTCAACCCCCGTGTCCTGCACGGCGATTACCACACCACGGCCGGCTTCCACCGGGGGCCGCGACGCGCGACGCCGTTGCGATCGATTGCTTTTCTGGTCGGTCGCCGCAGGCAGGACCGGTTGCTGTGCGGGCGAGGGGTTCGTGCGGTGTCCGGGTGGGGTGTTTCCCACTCCGAAAAATACCCCCGGGGGTACCCGTGCTACTGTCGAACATATACCCCCGGGGGTAATTTCCAGTGGGAAGGAAGTGTCAGGCATGTTCTTCGTCGACACCATCGAGGTGGCGGGGCTCGGCAACCGCAGCTATCTGGCGGGTGGCGGACGGACGGCGGTGGCGGTCGACCCGCCGCGCGACGTGGACCGGCTGATCGCCGCGGCGGCCCTGCGCGGAGTGCGGATCTCCCACGTCGTCGAGACGCACGTCCACAACGACTACGTCACCGGCGGGCTGGAGCTCGCCCGGCTCACCGGCGCCGCCTACCTCGTTCCCGCCGGGGCCCGTGTCTCCTTCGACCGGATACCGGTGCACGACACGGACGTCACGGTCATCGATGCCGACGCCGGTCTGGTCCTGCGGGCCCTGGCGACACCCGGTCACACCCCGCACCACACCGCGTACGTCCTGGAGGAGGGCGGGACGGTGGTCGCGGTGTTCACCGGCGGTTCGCTGCTCATCGGTACGGTCGGCCGCCCCGACCTCGTCGAGCCGCGCATGACCGAGGACCTGGCCCGTGCCCAGCACGCCTCCGCCCACCGGCTGGCCGCCGAACTGCCCGACGAGACCGCGGTGTTGCCCACCCACGGCTTCGGCAGCTTCTGCTCCTCCGGTCAGGCCGAGGGTGACGCCACCACCATCGGCAAGGAGAAGGTGGCCAACGACGCGCTCACCCGCGACGTGGACACGTTCGTCGCCGACCTGCTGGCAGGCCTCGACGACATCCCGGCTTACTACACGCACATGGGTCCGGCCAACGCCGCCGGACCGGCCCCCGCCGACCTCACCCCTCCGTCGGTGGCCGACGCCGAGGAGATCGCCGCGCGCCTGGCCGCGGGGGAGTGGGTGGTGGATCTGCGCAACCGGGTCGCGTTCGCCGACGGGCATGTCGCGGGCTCGTTCAACTTCGAGGCCGAGGGGCAGCTCGCCACCTATCTGGCCTGGCTGATCCCCTGGGGCAAGCCGGTGACCCTGCTCGCCGAATCGGCCGAGCAACTCGCCGCCGCCCAGCGCGAACTCGTCCGGGTCGGCATCGACCGCCCGGCCGCCGCGGCCACCGGCGAACCGGCCGCCTGGGTGCGCGAGGGCGAGCGGCCGGCCTCCTTCCCGCGCGCCACGTTCGCCGATCTCGCCGACCGGCGGGGGAGGGGGGTCGTGGTCGTGCTGGACGTCCGGCGCGCCTCCGAACGCGTCGGCGGTTTCGTCGAGGGTTCGGTCCACATCCCCGTCCACACCCTGCACCGGCGGCTCGGTGACATCCCCCCGGGCGAGGTGTGGGTGCACTGCGCGGGCGGCATGCGGGCCGGTATCGCCGCCTCCCTCCTGGACGCGGCGGGCCGCGAGGTCGTCGCGGTGGACGACGCGTTCGACGCCGCCGAGCAGGCCGGACTCACCGTCCGCGCCGCCTGACCACACATCGGTACGGCGGACCAGTCTTCCGAAGAGAGCGAGAAGCGCCGATGAGGCATGTCCAACGGAGCCCCGGCCGGGTCACCGTTCAAGAGGCGGCCGGACACACCGGCCACAGCACCGCCGACGAGAACGGCACCCCGTCCCGCGCGGCCGACGGGACCGTCCTGCTGGACGTTCGGGAACCCTTCGAATGGCAGGCGGGCCATGCCCCCGGGGCGGTCCATGTGCCCCTTTCCGCCCTGGCGGCGGGCGCGCCGCTGCCTCCCGAGGCGCTGGGGCGGCCCCTCGTCGTCATCTGCCGCTCGGGCAACCGCTCCCGGCAGGCCGCCGAGTTGCTGACCGCCCGGGGTGCCGAGGCCGTCGACGTGATCGGCGGGATGCGGGACTGGGCGGAGGTCGGTCTGCCGGTGGTGGACCCGCAGGGCGGGGACGGCACGGTCGCGTGAGCACTCTGATACTCGCCCTGACAACCGGGGCCGTCGTCGGCCTGGCGCTCGGGGCGCTCGGGGGCGGCGGCAGCGTCCTGGCCGTCCCCGCCCTGATCTACCTCCTCGACTTCACCCCGGTCGCGGCCACGACAGGGAGCCTCGTCATCGTGGCCGCCACGTCGGCGACCGCACTGGTCGCGCACGCCCGCGACGGCAACGTCCGCTGGCGTACGGGACTGCTGTTCGCGGCAGCCGGCATCGTGCCCGCGGTCCTCGGCGGCGCGGTCGCCGGGCACCTGCCGGACGCCGTGCTGACCGCCGCCTTCGCCGTGATCGCGGCGGTGGCAGCGGTCCGTATGCTGCGGCCCCGGCCAGGGTCCGACCTGGGGCGCACGGTCCGTCCGGGCCGTGCGGCGGCGGCCGGAGCCGGGCTCGGCGCGGTCACCGGCGTCCTCGGAGTCGGCGGCGGCTTCCTCGCCGTACCGGCGCTGGTGGGCGTGCTCGGCCTGCGGATGCGTACGGCGGTGGGCACCAGCCTGCTGGTCATCACCGTCAACTCGCTGGCCGCGCTCGTGATGCGCGCCGGCACGGCCGACGGACTGGACTGGGCGGCCATCGCCCCGTTCGCCGGGGCCGCGATCCTGGGCGCGTGGGACGGCAAACGCCTGGCCGCGAAACTGTCCGGGCACACACTCCAGCGGATCTTCGCCCTGGTGCTGCTCGCGGTGGCGGCCTTCATGCTGATCGACGCGGCCGTGTGATGCGACCCGTCTCCAGGTTCCGTGCCCACGGCGAAGGCTGGCTCCGCCTCATGCCAATGACCGGAACAGCTTTTCCAGGCGTCGCGCACCTGCCCGGTGTCCTCTTCTCGGTCATCCGGAGCCCGCCGGAGATTTGACGCTGCGCCCGGCGTAGCCGGCTCAGCACGGCTTTCAGGTCCGCACCCGCGAGTTCGATGTCCACTACCGCTCCACTACCACTCCTCGAAAAATACCCCCAGGGGTATTGTGCGTCCCGGTTCGGGACGGCGTCGACCAGTAAGGATCACATCCGTCATGACTGCTCCTCTCACCCCCGTCACCCTCGGCACCGACCAGGCCCGCACCCGGCTGCACGAACTCACCGTCATCGACGTGCGTACGCCGGGCGAGTACGCCTCGGGTCACCTGCCCGGCGCCCTCAACATCCCCCTGGACCAGATCCGGCGTGCCCTGCCCGAGATCCGCCAGGCCAGTGAGCGGGGCGACGTCCTGGTCGTGTGCGCCTCCGGCGCCCGTTCCGAGAACGCCTGCAAGCTCCTGTCCGGTCAGGGCATCCCCACCGCCACGCTCGCCGGAGGCACCGGCGCCTGGGCCGCCGAGGGGCACGACCTGCATCAGCCCACCGCATGCTCTGTCACACGGGCCACCTGGAGCATGGACCGCCAGGTGCGGTTCACCGCCGGCACGGTCGTGCTGGTCGGCCTCGCCCTCGGCCTGTTCGTCCACCCGGCTTTCCAGCTCATCTCCGCGGGCATAGCGGGCGGCCTGGTCTTCTCCGCGCTCACCAACACCTGCGGTATGGCGGTCATGCTCGGCAAGCTGCCCCGCAACCGCCCCCGCGCGGCCGATCTCGACGCTGCGTTGGCGGCATTGCGCAACCGCTGACGGTGACTGTGCTCGCTCGTTCTCCTCCTGAACTCGCCGGTACCGGCGAGTTCAGGAGAATCGTCAGTGGGGGCGAGTGGGCCGTGTGGAATCCTGCGGCATCCCGGAACGCCACGCACATGCCCACACTGAACCTGTCAACTCCCCTTGCCTGTAGGGCAATTATCGGCGCTGCCATTGGCCCCTGAGCGGAGTGCGACCTACCATCTGCAAAATACCCCAGGGGGTATAAGTCGCAGACAGTGAGGAGCACTCGTCATGTCATCCATGTCCTCCGCCTCCAGTTCCGCCCGCGACCACCACAGGGTGCTGATCGTCGGAGGTGGCACCGCCGGGATCACGGCCGCGGCCCGGCTGCGCCGCGCGGGTGTCACCGACATCGCGGTGCTCGAACCGGCCGACGTCCACTGGTATCAGCCGCTGTGGACCCTGGTCGGCGGCGGCCGGGCCCCGCTCGGCATCACCCGCCGCCCCGAAGCCTCCGTGATGCCCCGGCAGGTGCGCTGGATCCGAGAGGCCGCCACCGCCGTCGACCCCGAGGCGCTGACCGTCACCACTGCCGCGGACCGCACGATCGGTTACGACTACCTGGTGATGGCCCCCGGCCTGCAACTGGACTGGGGCAAGGTCCCCGGCCTGGACACCGCGGTCGGACACGGCGGGGTCTCCAGCAACTACTCCTTCGAGCACGCTCCCTACACCTGGGAGCTGATCCGCGGTATGCGCTCGGGCACCGCGGTCTTCACCCAGCCCGCCGGCCCGGTCAAATGCGGCGGCGCCCCGCAGAAAATCGCCTACCTGGCCGCCGACCACTGGCGCAGGCAAGGCGTCCTGGACCGTATCCGGGTGATCCTCGTCCTGCCCGC
>NZ_JBSFDA010000323.1:0-4601 GCF_053593675.1 Streptomyces sp. NPDC002156
TTCGGGGGCGGAGCCCCCGAGGATGGGACGGGTAGGGGCGGCGGGGGCGAAGGAAACACCCCGTCGGCGTATCAACCGCCCCCCTACGAGGAGCACACCGAAGTGACCACGCTCGCCCCACCCCCGGCCGCCCCGCCCGCGCCACCCGCCGAAGAGCCGGAAAAGCACACCCCCCGACTCCCCGCCCGCCCCGGCCTCGCCCTCGCGGGAGCGACCCTCTGTGTCCTGGCCGCCGTACTCCTCGGCTTCGCCGCGAACCTCACGATCGTCGGTCACCTCCAGCACGCCCGCGACCAGCAGACCGCCTACGACGAACTCCGCCGCCAACTCGCCCTCGGCATCGCCCCCGTGGGCCAGCTCGACTACGAGGGCAAGCTGCTGGAGCCCGGCGCGCCCGTGGCTCTGCTGAGGATCCCCGCGCTCGACATCAGAGAGGTCGTGGCCGAGGGCACGACCTCCGAGGTGCTGATGTCGGGACCCGGTCACCGCCGGGACACCCCGCTGCCCGGCCAGGCGGGGACCGCCGTCCTCATGGGCCGGCAGTGGGCGTACGGCAGCCCCTTCAACCACCTCCACAACCTGCCCGTCGGCACCCGCGTCGAGCTGACGACCGGCCAGGCCAAGGCCGTCTACGAGGTCACCGGCATCCGCCGGGCCGGCGACGAACTGCCCGACCCCCTCGCCGACGGACAAGGACGGCTCACCCTCCTCACCGCGACCGGAGCCCCGTACACCCCCAGCGGTGTGCTCCGCGTCGACGCCAAGCTGATCACGCCGGTGCAGCCCAGCCCGCCGCGTGAGCTGCGCCCGGGCTGGATCGCCGCGTCCGAACAGGCACTTGGCGGCGACGACAACGCCTGGCTCGCGGTCTTCCTCTGGACCCAGGGGCTGCTGCTCGCCGCCCTGCTCGCGGTGTTCGCGTACCGGGTGTGGGGGCGCTGGCAGACCTGGATCTGCGCGGGCCCCCTCCTGCTGGCGCTCGGGCTCGCGGACTCCCGGGCCATCACCGCCCTGCTGCCCAACCTGCTGTGAACCACCCGCCCTTGTGCCGTCCTGCCTCGTACTGGCCTTCCTCGTACCGGAGTTGAGATCACCATCATGTCCACCAACACCACCGAGAACGCCGCGGACGCCTCTCCCGAGGACGCGAACCCCGACCTCACCGACACCGTCCTGCAGCCCCGGATCACCACCGGGCAGCTCTCCGGCCACGGCCCCGCGACCCTGCGCGCCGACTCCGTCTCCGCCTGGTTCGGCGACCACAAGGTCCTCGACCGGGTCTCCCTCACCATGCCCGCCCGCGAGGTCACCGCGCTCATCGGCCCGTCCGGCTGCGGCAAGTCGACGTTCCTGCGCATCCTCAACCGGATGCACGAGCTGATCGCCTCGGCGTCGCTCGGCGGACGCGTCCTCCTCGACGGCGAGGACATCTACGACCGGGGCCGCCGCATCACCCAGGCCCGCCGCCAGGTCGGCATGGTCTTCCAGAAGCCGAACCCCTTCCCGGCCATGTCCATCTACGACAACGTCCTCGCCGGGCTCAAGCTCAACGCCATCAAGGTCTCCCGGGACGGCAGGGACGACCTGGTGGAGGAGTGCCTGACCAAGGCGGGCCTGTGGAAGGAGGTCAAGGACCGGCTGCGCCAGCCCGGCGGCGCGCTCTCCGGCGGCCAGCAGCAACGCCTGTGCATCGCGAGGTCGTTGGCGGTACGCCCCCGGGTGCTCCTCATGGACGAACCGTGCTCGGCACTCGACCCGACCTCGACGAGACGCATCGAGGAGACCATCGCCGAACTGAAGTCGGAGGTGACCATCGTCATCGTCACCCACAACATGCAGCAGGCCGCCCGGGTCTCCGACACCTGTGCGTTCTTCCTGGCCTCCCAGGGCACACCGGGCGTCATCGTCGAACACGGCGACACCGACGCGATGTTCAACTCCCCACAGGACGAACGGACTTCGGACTACGTGAACGGGCGTTTCGGATGACGGGACCACTCCTGGCGCGCGCCGCGCAAGCCGCCGCAGGGCTGTGCGCGGCGGGCGCCCTGCTCACGGCGTGCACAACGGGCGCGCAAGGGCCTGTTGGACCGCTGGCGGACGGCCCCCGCTCGCTCGCTCCCTCACCGGACGTCCCACGCGAGGAACGGGCGTCAACACCCGCCGCCCCGACCGAAGTTCCCACCAGGCCGACCCCCACGACCACACGCCGAGCGCCCGACCCGAAAAGCACACCCGCGTCACCCACCCGCCAGACACGCGGCGGCCCCGATCTCTCCCGAAGCCCCAAGCCCGCCCGTACGAAGGCCACTTCGGCGCCGACCCCCACCCCGACCACCCGGCGGAACACGGCGGTGAGCGGCGGCACCCGCCCCACCGGGACGACGATCCGGATCGGCACCTGGACCGAGGACATCGTGCGCGGTGGCCAGGACGAGATCGACGCGTGCCGGGACGCCGTGCAGTGGAGCGGCCCGACGCTCGGCACCGAGGACGGCTACAAGATGCGTACGGCCGTCCTGGTCGGCCACGACTACTGCGGCTTCGACCGCTTCGCGACCCTGCCCGTGGGCACCCGCGTCACCGTCAGCTCCCCGCGCGGCACCTGGACGTACAAGGTGTACGCGAACTACGTCACGCCGGGCCGAGGCGCCCCGGCCGCAGGCCTGTACTGGGGCGACCTCACCCTCCAGTCGTGCGTCGGGCCGGACACGGGCTTCAGCTATCTCATGCGCGAGTGAAGCGCCGCGCCCGACCCGTACGGGCACTCCATCGGAATCGAGTACGGCTGCGGCTCAGATGCCCGCTGCCGCGGACAGGTCCCGCTTGATCGTCTCCAGCAGGTCGGTCGCCTTCGCCCGGGCCGCCGGGAGATCCGTGTGCGCGGGCACAGGCAGCACGACCTCCAGGTAGCACTTCAGCTTCGGCTCCGTACCGCTGGGGCGGACGATGACCCGGGCGCCGTCGAGCGTGTAGCGCAGGCCGTCCGTGGGCGGGAGCGTCTCCGTGCCCTTGGTGAGGTCCTCGGCCTTCGTGATCGCCAGGCCCGCGAGCCGGGTCGGGGGCTGCTCGCGCAGCCGGCGCATGGCGTTCGCGATGACCGACAGATCCTCGACGCGCACCGACAGCTGATCCGTGGCGTGCAGCCCGTGTTCGACGGCGATGTCGTCGAGCAGATCGAGGAGCGTACGGCCCTCCTCCTTCAGCTCGGAGGCGAGTTCCGTGATGAGGAGCGCGGCCGTGATCCCGTCCTTGTCCCGTACGCCGTCCGGGTCCACGCAGTAGCCGAGGGCCTCCTCGTAGCCGTAGCGCAGGCCCTCGACGCGGGCGATCCACTTGAAGCCGGTGAGGGTCTCCTCGTAGGGGAGGTTCGCCTTCTCGGCGATCCGGCCGAGGAGGGAGGAGGAGACGATCGACTCGGCGAAGGTTCCCCGCGCGCCGCGCCGGACCAGGTGAGTGGCGAGCAGCGCACCGACCTCGTCGCCGCGCAGCATGCGCCAGCCGTCGCCGGACACGGGTACGGCCGCCGCGCAACGGTCCGCGTCAGGGTCGTTCGCGATGACGAGGTCGGGGTTCGTGGCCCGGGCCTCGGCGAAGGCGAGGTCCATCGCGCCGGGCTCTTCCGGGTTGGGGAAGGCGACGGTCGGGAAGTCCGGGTCGGGGTCGGCCTGTTCGGCGACCAGGGCGGGGGCCGGGAAGCCCGCACGGGCGAAGGCGGCGAGGAGGGTGTCCCGGCCGACGCCGTGCATCGGCGTGTAGACCGTGCGGGCGGTACGGGGGGAACCGGGGGCGAGGACGGCGTCCGTACGGGCGAGATAGGCGTTCAGGACGGTGTCGTCGAGGGTTTCCCAGCCGGTGGTGGGGCGGGGGACGTCGGCGAGGGCGTGCACAGCGTCGATCTCGGCGGCGATCTCCGCGTCCGCGGGCGGCACGATCTGCGAACCGTCCCCCAGGTACACCTTGTAGCCGTTGTCGCGGGGCGGGTTGTGGCTGGCGGTGACCTCCACGCCCGCGACGGCGCCGAGATGCCTTATGGCGAACGCCAGTACAGGGGTGGGGAGGGGGCGGGGGAGTACGGCCGCCCTGAGTCCCGCGCCGGTCATCACGGCGGCGGTGTCCTGGGCGAAGTCGGCGGACTTGTGGCGGGCGTCGTAGCCGATGACGACGAGGCCGTCGGTCCGGCCCTTGGACTTGAGGTATGCGGCGAGGCCGGCTGCGGCGCGGATGACGACGGAGCGGTTCATGCGCATGGGGCCGGCGCCGAGTTCGCCTCGCAGGCCTGCTGTGCCGAACTGGAGGGTGCCGGAGAAGCGGGCGGTGAGTTCGGGGAGGTCCTGGGCGTCGATGAGCTTGGCGAGTTCGTCGCGGGTTTCCGCGTCGGGGTCCTCGGCCAGCCACGCCTTGGCCCGTGCGATCAGCTCGTCGTCGTGCACGTCGGTGCCTCTCGGTGTGGTGGTGCGGTTGCGTGGGTCGGGTGCGGTCCCATTGTTCTCGCCCCCGCCGCCTTACCCGTTCCCATCCCTGGGGGCTGCGCCCCCAGACCCCCCTTTCGCGCTGAACGCGCTCGTCCTCAAACGCCGGACGGGCTGGAGGGTGCCGGC
>NZ_JBSFDA010000324.1:0-4592 GCF_053593675.1 Streptomyces sp. NPDC002156
GGTTTGTCAGCCCGTCCGGCGTTTGAGGACAAGGGGTTCGGGGGCAGCGCCCCCGAGGATGGGACGGGTAGGGGCGGCGGGGGCGAGAAACTACACGTCCAGCACCCGGTGCAGGAACTGCTGGGTGCGTGCCTCGGCAGGGCTGCCGAAGACCTGGTCCGGTGGTCCCTGTTCGAGGACGACCCCGCCGTCCATGAAGACCACCCGATCGGCCGTGTCCTTCGCGAAGCGCATCTCGTGCGTGACGACCACCATCGTCATGCCCTCCTCCGCAAGGGACCGCATGACACCAGTCACCTCACCCACCAGCTCCGGATCGAGCGCGGAGGTCGGCTCGTCGAAGAACATCACGGCGGGGTCCATGGCGAGCGCGCGGGCGATCGCGACACGCTGCTGCTGACCGCCGGAGAGCTGGGCGGGGTAGGAGTCCGCCTTCTCCGACAGCCCGACCCGTTCGAGGGCGACCCGTCCGCGCTCCTCGGCCTCGGCCTTGTCCAGCTTCCGCACCTTCCGCAGCGCCAGCGTCACATTGCCGAGCGCCGTCTTGTGCGGGAAGAGGTTGAACTGCTGGAAGACCATCCCGACGTGCCCGAAGATCTCCGGCGCCCGCTTGGCGTCGTGCAGGGGAACGCCGTTCACCCACACCTCACCCGCGTCCGCACGCTCCAGGTCGCACATGATCCGCAGCAGCGTCGACTTGCCGGAACCGCTCGCGCCGATGAGGACGACGACCTCACCAGCCCCGACGTCGATGTCGACGCCCTTGAGGACGTCCAGCGAGCCGAAGCGCTTGTGGACGCCGGTGAGGAAGATGCCCGTAGGGGAAGCGGTCGTCATGCGAGGACAGCCTTTCGTTCCATCCGCCGCACGACGAGCGACAGCGGGTAGCAGATGACGAAGTAGAGGACGGCGACCGCGAGATAGGTGGTGGCCGGGTCGCCGGCCCGGTCGATGACCGCCTGTCCCTGGCGCAGCAGTTCGACGTAGCCGATGACGACGGCGATCGAGGTGTCCTTGACGAGGGACAGGTACTGCCCGACCAGCGGCGGCAGCACGATCGCCCGGGTCTGCGGCAGGATCACCGAGACGAAGCTCCTCAGCCGCCCCAGCCCGAGGACCCTGGCCGCCTCCCACTGCCCCTTCGGTACCGCCTCGATGCCCGAGCGGAAGATCTCCGCGATGTAGGCGCCCTGGTAGAGGGTCAGGGCGAGCAGCGCGGCGCCGAAGACGGTGATGCCGGCGAGGTTGAGATAGGCCGCGCCGAAGTAGATGAACAGCATCTGGATGAGGAGCGGGGTGCCCCGGAATACCTCCAGATAGACCCGGGCGAGCTGCGCCAGCACGGGCACCCGGCTGGTCCGTACGGCCGCCACGACCAGCCCGGCGAGGGTGCCGGTGACGATGGCGGCGGCGGACAGCTGCACGGTGGCCCACAGCCCCGAGGTGAACAGTTCGCGGTTCGACCAGATGACCGACCAGTCCATGCGGCTCAGGCCTCCTTTCGCACACGCACGGGCAGGAGCCGGCGTACGGCGTCCAGCGGGCGGGGTCGTACGGCGGCCGGGCGCAGCGGGGGCTTGAAGGCCGCGCGGCCGATCAGGCCGGCGGCGAGCACCACCAGGTTGGTGAGGACGAGGTAGAGGACTGCGGCGATGCCGAAGACCTCGATCGTCAGCAGGGTGCGGGAGTTGATGACCGTGGCCGTGCCGGTGAGTTCGGGGACGGAGATCGCGGAGAGGAGGGACGAGCCGAGGATGATCTGCACGAGGTGGTTGACGACCGCCGGGTAGACGTTGCGCAGCGCCTGGGGGAGGACGACGTGCGCGAAGGTGCGGACCGGGCCGAGGGCGAGGACGCGGGCCGCCTCGCTCTGGCCGCGCGGGACGGCCTGGATGCCGGCCCGGAAGATCTCGGTTAGGTACGCGCCCACGTTGACGCCGAGTGCGAGGACGCCCGCCTGTACGGGGCTCAGGCGCAGGCCCGCCGAGGGCAGGGCGAAGTAGGCGACGAACATCTGGAGCAGCACGGGGGTGTTGCGGATGACCTCGACGTACACGGCCGCCGGTGCGCGCAGGACGGCGTACCGGGATCGACGGGCGAGGGCTCCCAGCAGGCCCAGGACGCAGGCCAGGGCGAACGCGGCCAGCGAGAGGCGCAGGGACAGCCAGGCCGCGTCGAGGTAGGTGGGCCAGTCCTGGAGGGCGTAGTTCCAGTCGGTGAGCACGTCGGGGTCCTCCTCAACAGGTCAGCGAGTCAACGGGGCTGTCAGTAGGAGGGGTTGAGGGGGTACGGGCGCTCTACGCCGAACCACTTCTTGTAGAGGGTGGCGGCCTCGCCGGAGGTGTTGAACTCGCGCAGCCAGGTGTTGACCCACTGGAGCCAGGTCGGGTCGCCGGACTGGACGCCGATGCCGTTGTACTCGAGCGGTACGACCGAGTCCTTGGTGACCTTGAGGGAGGGGTCGGTCTTGGCCTGGTAGTTGAGGAAGTTGGAGTCCTCGACCATGGCGTCCGCCTGGCCCTGCTTGACCGCGAGGACGGCGGCGGCCGAGGTGTCGTACTCCTGGATGGTGGCCTTGGGGTTGCCGGCCTTGACGGCGTCGCCGTTGGTGGAGCCCTTGGTGACGGCGACCTTCTTGCCGGTGAGGTCGGCGAGCGTCGAGATGCCGCTGCTCTTCTTCACCAGCAGGACCTCGCCCGCGACGATGTACGGATCGCTGAAGGCGACCTGCTTGGCGCGTTCGGCGGTGGTGGTGAAGTTGCAGACCACCGCGTCGACCTTCTTGGTCTGGAGGTTGGGGATGCGGTTGGCGGACGTCGTGTCGACGATCTTCACCTTGACGTCGAGGGCCTTGGCCATGGCGGTGGCCACGTCGACGTCGAAGCCCTGGGGCTTGTTGTCCTTGCTGAGCGAGCCGAACGGCGGGAACGTCAGACAACTGGCGACGTTGAGCGTGCCGCGCTTGATGACCGTCTGGAGCGTGGACGAGGCCGCACTGGATCCGGTGGTGCCGGAGGCGGAGCTGCACGCGGTGAGGAATGCGGCGCCGGTCACACCGGCACAAATCACCATCATGGGGCGGGTACGGTGACGAAGGCTCATCGGGGTTCCCTTCGGGGGAGGGCGGCACAGGGGAGAGCGAAGAGGGCGGCGAACGTCGACGGTCACCAGAAACGGGGACGAGCGAGGGGCTTGTTTTGCTATGCAAAACTTCATTTCGCATAACGCGGAACGTTGGGCAGAAGTTAGCCCCGAGGATTCGCAGTCGTCAATGGTCGATTTCAATATGTGACATCCCATTTTGCTATGCAGCACGCTAGGATGCGGGGGTGACCGACACACCCACGCCCCCAGAACCCCGTCGCAACGCCTCGTCGTCCCTGCGGCGCGCGCTGGGCATCCTCATGTACCTCGCAGAGGACCGGGGCCATCCGCACGGCGTCACGCTGACCGACCTCGCCGCCGGGCTGGAGCTGAGCAAGTCCACCGTGCTGCGGCTGGTCGCCCCGCTGCGGGACGCGCGGCTCGTGGACCAGGATCCCGAGTCGGGCCGCTACCGGCTGGGCCCGCAGAACGCGCTGCTCGGCCAGGCGTATCTGGAGCGCCGCGACACCCGGCAGATCACGTCACCGGTCCTCCACCGGCTCGCCGAGGACAGCGGCGAGACCGTGCACCTCGTCACCTTCGACCCGCCGGAGATCGTCTACATCGACAAGGTCGAGAGCCCGCAGGCGGTACGGATGCACTCGCGCGTGGGCAGCCGGCAGCCCGCGTACTGCACGGCCACCGGCAAGGTGTTCCTGGCCCATGGCGCGGAGGACACGGTGGACCGGGTGATCGCCGCGGGCATGCCCGCCCGTACGCCGGCCACCATCACGACCGCGGAGCGTCTGCACGAGGAGCTGGCCCTCATCCGTGCGCGCGGCTACGCCGTCGACGACGTCGAGAACGAGCAGGACATCCGGTGTGTGGCGGCGCCCGTGTACGACCACAAGGGCGAGGTCACGACCGCGGTGAGCATCTCGGGCCCGGCGGCGCGGGTCACCCGCGAGCGGCTGCCCGAGCTGGGGGCGCTGTTGGCGGCGGCGACGGTGACGATCACGGAGAGTCTGGGTGGGCGGGGTCCGGTCGACTGATTCGACGTGTGTGAACATAGACGTATGTCGAATATGCCGAGTACGGAGACGGTTGTGGCGTGCTGTCCGCCGCTGACCGAGCGTCCGCTCACGGTCGAGGAGGCCGAGCGGACGGCGGCGATGTTCAAGGCGCTCGGTGATCCTGTGCGGCTGCGGCTGTTCTCGCTGGTCGCCTCGCACGAGGGGGGCGAGGCGTGCGTGTGTGACATCTCCGACGTGGGTGTCTCGCAGCCGACGGTCTCCCACCACCTGAAGAAGCTCAGGGAGGCGGGCCTGCTGTCGTCCGAGCGACGCGGGACGTGGGTGTACTACCGGGTCGAGCCGACGGTGATGGCGATGATGGGCCGCTTGCTGGCATAGCCCGGGTTGCCGGCTTCTCCTCGCCCCCGCCGCCCCTACCCGTTCCCATCCCCTGGGGGCTGCGCCCCCAGACCCCCGCTGTCGGCCTGAACGGCC
>NZ_JBSFDA010000325.1:0-4592 GCF_053593675.1 Streptomyces sp. NPDC002156
CCCCGTCCTGCCCCGCCCTGACCCCTCCCGCCCTGCCTCGGATCAGGCAGGGCGGGACGGGGCGCAGGGCTGCGGGGTCGTCAGCGGACCGTGTCCGCCACGCTCCCCGCTGCCGGAAGCGCGGGCACAGCGGGCACAGCAGGTACAGCGGGCAGCGCAGGCAGTGCCGGTACCGCTGCCGCCGGCGGCAGTTCCAGTGGCGGGAGTTCGAGCGGGGGCAGTTCCACCGGCAGGGGCGGGAGGCCGCCCAGCAGGCCTCCGAGAAGGCCGCCCAGGGTGTCGAGGATGCCGCCCAGAAGGCCCGTGACCGTGTCCAGCAGGCCGCCGACCAGGCCGGTCACCGTGTCGAGGAGGCCGGCGAGGGTGGCCGAGAGCTGGTCCAGGAGGTCCGAGATCGGGTCGGCCAGGGCGGCGGCGCGGACGGTCGCGGCCCTGTTCGACGTGCCGATCCGGTCCGCCAGACGCTGCTTGAGGGAGGCGTTCGCCGTTTCGACCGCCTTCGCGAAACCGGCCGCCTGGGGCGCGGTCATACGGCCGGTGCCCGTCTGCTCGGTGAGGCCGGTCAGGACGTTCAGGACCGGGGTGAGTACGTCGCTGCGGTCGGCGCGCTCCAGGGCGCCGAGTCGCTGCAGTACCCGGTCCGCGTACGTGGAGGACGTCGTGTCGGCGCCGACGGAGGCGTAGACGTCCCGGCTCGCGTCGGTGACGGCGACTGCCGCGCCGACCGGGCCGAATATCAGCGCGGCACAGACGACGGACGACGGGAGGAGGAGCCCGCGGGAGCGGGGGCCGGAACGGGAAACGAGGGCGCGCATGCGCAGTCCTTTCGAGAGCTGCTCTCTTTGGGCCCACGGTGAGAACCCCGGCCACCGGCCGCAACCGCTCGCTGGCTCTCAGTGACCTTCGTAGGTCGCTGTGGCGCGCCTCTGACCTGCACTTTTCGCCCGTGCGGCGGCTCGCTCCGCCGCCCGCCGCCGTTCGGCTGTCAGGGGAGCCTCTCCCCCTGCACCGCCTGCACGTCCAGCTCCACCTTCAGCGTCGCGCCCACCGCCGCGATGCCCGCCCGCACCACCTGGTTGTAGTTCATCGCGAAGTCCTCGCGCCGCAGTTCCGTCGTCGCGCGGAACGCCGCCCGTACGCCGCCCCACGGGTCCGGACCCGTGCCCAGGTAGGCCAGGTCCAGGTCGACCGGCCGTACGACGCCCGCCAGTGTCAGGTCGCCGTGGACCGTCCAGCGGTCGCCGCCCGCCGGGCTGAGCCCCGTCGAGGTGAACGTGATGTCCGGGTGCCGGGCCGCGTCCAGGAAGTCCGGGGAGCGGAGGTGGTCGTCGCGCAGGGCGTTGCCCGTGTCGATCGAGGCCGCGCGGATCACCGCCTCCACCCGGGACTTGCCAGGATCCTGGGCGATGTCGATGTGCGCCCAGAAGCCGCCGAACCGGCCCCGCACGCTGGACAGGCCCAGGTGCTGCGCCACCGCCTCCACCGACGAGTGGACCGGGTCGACGGTCCACGGGCCCGGCGGCGGCAGCTCCATGTCGGCCTGGCGGGCCAGGGTGATCCGGCCGAGCCGTACGACTCCACCCGCCGTGACCAGGGCCGTCGAGGCGACGGGTGAGTAGCCGACCGCCGTGACGATCGCCGTGTACGGGCCGGGCGTCAGCGGGGTGGCGTCGCGCACGGCGCCCTCGGCGTCGGCCTCGGCGCGCAGGATCTGCGTACCGGTCATGTCCGTCACCGTGATCACCGCGTGGGGCACGGCCCAGCCGTCCCGGGTGCGGATCGATGCGCTCAGCGCCATCGTCGTTCTCTCTTCCGTCTGCCGACTGCCGTTCCGCGTCTCCTGTTTGTGGGGGTGCACCTCCGCGGGGTGGATGTGGATGACGGAGGTGCACCCTTGGGCGGGGTTCCCGGTGGCGGGGTTCACAGCCGTCCCCTGCCGTCCCTTGCCGCCTGCCGGGAACCCTTGCCCGACCGGTCCGCGTGCGCACTGCCTCCGCTCCGAGCGCCCGCACGCGAACCGGGGTTCAACTGGTCAACTAGTCCCCCTGGTGGGCCAGTTCGACGTCGTGGTCGTCGACTCCGGCGCCGGAGACCGTGACCTGCCTGGCCCTCGGCGGGTAGCCCGTCGCGATGACCGTGTAGTCGCCGGTGTCCAGGTCGGAGAAGGCGTACGCCCCGTCCAGGCCCGTGGTCGTCGTGGCGACGACGTTGCCGGCCGCGTCCATCAGCGTGACGCTCGCGTCCGTCAGAGGGAGCCCGGCACCCCGTACCGTGCCCCGGACGTTCGCGCCCGGCTTCAGCTCGACCTCGACGCGCGTGTTCCCGGCGCCGCCGATCTCGACGGGCAGGGCCAGCGGGCGGTGCTTGGCCGAGTTGACGGCGAGGGTGACCGGGCCGGGGACCAGGTCGCCGATCGTGAACTCGCCCAGTACGTCGGTCTGTCCACCGGCCAGGACGTCACCCCGGACGTCGGTCACGATCACCACCGCCCCGGAGACCGGCGTACCGCTGTCGGCGGAGCGGACCACGCCGACCAGCCCGCTCGTGCCGCTCAGCAGCACGTCGTACGACACCGGCTGCTCGGTCACGGTGACCGTCGAGGCCTGCGGCTGGTAGCCGTCGGCGGAGGCGATCAGGACGTACGAGCCCGGGGTGGGCGCGTGTACGGCGTAGGTGCCCTCGGACTGGGTGGCCGAGCGGCTCAGCTGGCGGCCTTCGAGGGAGATGAGGGTGACGGCGGCGCCCGGTACCGGCACGCTCTCCGCGCCGCGGACCCGGCCGCGCACCGGGATGCCTTCGTCGGACTCGGCGGGGGCCGGGATGTCCGTACTGGTGAGGGCGGGTGCTGCCGGTGCCGGGGTCAGGGTCTTCTGCTCGGAGGTAGGCGCCTCGGGGGCCGTTCCTTCCGTCGCCGCGCGGCGGCCCGGGATGAAGGAGGCGATGGCGAAGGCGACCAGGGCGGCGCCGGCGCCGATGGCCAGGACCGTTTTGAAGCCGTTCTCCGACGGGAGCGCGGTGCCGCCGAAGTCGGTCGTCATCTGGGCGAGGACGACACCGGCGACGGCGCTCGCGGACGACGTACCGATGGACCGCATCAGGGTGTTGAGGCTGTTGGCGGAGCCCGTCTCGGACGCGGGCACGGCGCCCATGATGAGGGCGGGCATCGCGCCGTAGGTGAAGCCGATGCCGGCGCCGATGATGCACGAGACGACGATGAAGTGCCACAGCTCGCTCATCAGCACGATGTTCAGGCCGTAGCCGGAGGCCACGATCAGGGCGCCGATCATCAGCGTCACCTTGGGGCCCTTGGCCTTCGAGACGGCGGCGGAGATGGGGGCCGTGGCCATCATCACCAGGCCGGAGGGGGCCATGACCAGGCCGGCCGCGAGCAGCGACTGACCGAGACCGTAGCCGGTCGCCTCAGGCAACTGCAGGAGCTGCGGAAGGGCGAGGGACATCGCGAACATGGCGAAGCCGAGCGCCACCGAGGCGAGGTTGGTGAACAGGACCTGACTGCGGGCGGTGGTGCGCAGGTCGACCAGCGGCTGGCTCGTGCGCAGCTCGAAGAAGCCCCATGCCAGCAGGACGACCACGGCTGCGGCGAACAGGCCGAGGGTCGTACCGCTGCCCCAGCCCCAGTCGGCGCCCTTGGAGATGGCGAGGAGCAGGGAGATCAGCCCGGCCGCGAGACCGGCGGCGCCGATCAGGTCGAAGCGCCCGCCGGTGCGGACCCTCGACTCCGGTACGAAGGCGAGGACCAGCACGAGGGCCACGACGCCCATGGCGGCCGAGCTCCAGAACAGTACGTGCCAGTCGAAGTTGTCGGCGATGAGCGCGGCGGCGGGCAGACCGAGGGCGCCGCCGACGCCGAGCGAGGCGCTCATCATGGCGGTCGCGGAGCCGAGCCGCTCGGCGGGCAGTTCGTCCCGCATGATGCTGATGCCGAGCGGGATGACACCGGAGGCCAGACCCTGCAGGGCCCGTCCGACGATCATCGGGACCAGGGAGTCGCTGAGGGCGGCCGTGACGGAACCGGCGACCAGCAGGACGAGGCTGACCAGGAGCATGCGGCGCTTGCCGTGCATGTCTCCGAGCCGGCCCATCATCGGCGTGGCGACGGCGGCGGCCAGCAGGGTCGCGGTGACCGCCCAGGCGGTGTCCGAGGAGGGGGCGTCCAGGAGCTTCGGCAGCTCGGGGACGATCGGGATCACCAGCGTCTGCATCAGTGCGACCACGATGCCGCCGAAGGCCAGCACCGCGACGACGGCATTGGGCCGCGCCGGTGCGGACCTTCCGACGTCGGCGGGGCGGGGGATTGCGTGGGTCATGGTCGGGCCTCCGTGGGGGACGTACAGCTACACCCTCACAGTAAAGTTCTTGCTTAAGTCAAGCAATACGGCACAGGTAGTAGTTCGTGGATGTCCTGTGGGGATGTGGGTCATGGGCGGCACCGGCGGGCCCGGGGGTGCGTCCCCTGGGCCCGCCCGTACTTCACGCCCTACTCGTCGAAGGTGACGACGACCTTTTCGGCGGCTCCGGGGGTGAGGGCGAGGGTGAAGGCGGTGTCGACCTCGTTGAAGGGGATGCGGTGG
>NZ_JBSFDA010000326.1:0-4552 GCF_053593675.1 Streptomyces sp. NPDC002156
GGCGGGTGGGTGGGAAAGAAGGTCGCGCTCTACGCGCTCGTCCTCAGACGCCGGACGGGCTGGGTGGGGGTGCAGGCGGGTGGGTGGGAAAGAAGGTCGCGCTGTACGCGCTCGTCCTCAGACGCCGGACGGGCTGGGTGGGGGTGCGGGCCGGTGGGTGGGAAGGGAACTCGCGCTGAACGGCCTCGTCCTCAGACGACGGGCGGGCTGAGATGTGTCCCGTTGCGCCAACTGTGGGGTGTTTCTGGGGTTTTTGGGGTGGGGGGCGTGGTGGTCCGGCAGCATCTCTGGTGTGTTGAGTGTGGGGGCCCTGCGGGCCCATCTGTTGGCTGCTCGGATTGCTGGGCCCGTGGCCACCTCTCGGGAGGAGAGTCTGCGGAGTTATCGGCTTTTTGCTGCCCGGGATCCTCGGGTGCTGATCGGGCTCGATCCTGAGTGGACCTGGCGGCAGCGGGATCTGGTCGGGTTGATGGCCGACAAGTGTGGGGTCTCGGCCGATCCGCAGTGCACTTCCGGGTGTGATGTGATCGATCCGGAGCGGACTCTTGTAGCCCTTGATGCCTTCGCTGAGCGGCTCTCCGTGGTCGCTCGGAGTAAGGCGCCGGTACTCCTGGGTACCGGTCACCCGCATCGACTGCTCGGTTTCTACGCCGCTCTCGCGGACGCCCTGTCGGCGGCGGGGTGTGCCGTTCTCACCCCCACGCAGGGTAGCTCTGTCGACATAACGACCCGGTTCGGTCTACGCACGTACAACCTTGACTACGTACGAGGCGTCGCGCTCGTCCGCGAACCGGGCCTCCTGGCCGCCGGGCGTGAGCCGGGCGCACACACGCACTCCCCCCTCCCGGTTCGGACCGTTCTGGGTGCTGTTGCCGACGTCGGCGGGGTGCTGCCGGAGCTCGTGATCGGGGACCACGGGTGGGTCTGCGGTGCAGGTCAGCTGGGGTTCGAGGCCATTGGGCTGGCCGATACGGACGACCCCGCGCTCTTCGTGGGGGAGGCGGAGGGATCCGTGTCCGTCGTCGTTCCACTTGATGACGCTGTGCGGTCTGATTACTACCGGCCGATTACCCGCTACGTACTCAATCGAGCGTGTCTGTCACAGTAGGCCGCCGATGGGTGCACCTCTTCCCCACTCGCATCACCCGCCCCTACATTGGGGAGTGAGCACGCAGCGACGAAGAGTCACCGGAAGGGGAAGCCGGTGGCCGGGTCGAGTGCGGAAGGTTCAGGTGTGTCATGGCTGCAGCTGGCGAGAGGCCTCTGAACGAGGTTCAGTTCCTTACCGTGGCGGAAGTCGCCTCGGTGATGCGAGTGTCGAAGATGACCGTGTACCGGTTGGTGCACAGCGGTCATCTGCCCGCGATTCGGGTGGGGCGGTCCTTCCGCGTCCCCGAGCAAGCGGTTCACGAGTACCTCCGCGAGAGCTATGTGGGGGTGGAAACAGCCTGACGGCGGTCGAGGGGGGCGTGGATGGGGACCCTCGGGTCCCTCCCTGAACTCCTCGGTTGTCCTCGATTACGACCTCAGCGCTCGGACGGGTAGGCTGGCCCCTTGTAGGTCGTATGGGCCCATGGCGCCCAACGCCGAGTGATGAGAAGTGAGCGAGGGTAGTCGTGGGCTCTGTTATCAAGAAGCGGCGCAAGCGGATGGCTAAGAAGAAGCACCGCAAGCTGCTGAAGCGCACGCGTGTTCAGCGTCGCAACAAGAAGTAGAAGTAGTACAACGAGCAGTTCCGCTGTGGCCCCCCACCGGTTTCGGTGGGGGGCCACAGTGACTTCATGCATCGGGCGGTCATCACAGCGCAACAACAACCCGCTAGGTTGGGCTCCACACACCGAAGGAAGGCGCTGATCTTGGGCAAGGTCGTGCTTGTGACCGGAGTGGCCCGTCAGCTGGGGGGCCGGTTCGTACGACGGATCCAGCGTGACCCGCAGGTCGACCGGGTCATCGCCGTGGACGCGGTTCCGCCCGAGCACCACCTGGGCGGTGCGGACTTCATCCAGGCCGACATCCGGCAGCCCACCATCGCGCGTGTACTCGCCGAGACGAACGCCGACACCGTTGTGCACATGGACGTCACGGGTATCGCGCTGGGCAGCGGCAGCGGCAGCCGGGCCACGGTCAAGGAGACCAACGTCATCGGCACCATGCAGCTGCTGGGCGCCTGCCAGAAGTCGCCGACCGTCAAGCGGCTGGTCGTGAAGTCCAGTACGAATGTGTATGGGTCCGCTCCTCGTGACCCGGCCGTCTTCACCGAGACCACCCCGCCCAAGTCGTTGCCCAGCGGTGGCTTCGCCAAGGACGCGGTGGAGGTCGAGGGGTATGTGCGAGGGTTCGCGCGACGTCGGCCCGACGTCGCCGTGTGTGTGCTGCGCTTCGCCAACATCCTGGGGCCGACCGCGGACTCGCCGCTTGCCCAGTACTTCGGGCTGCCGGTCCTGCCGACCGTGTTCGGCTACGACCCCCGGCTCCAGTTCGTGCACGAGGACGACGTGATCGAGGTCCTGCGCATCGCCTCGCACGACCCGGCGCGCGGAACGCTCAACAGCGGCACGTTCAACATCGCCGGCGACGGGGTGCTGTTGCTGTCGCAGTGTTCGCGGCGGCTCGGCCGGCCCACCGTGCCGTTGCTGCTGCCCGCCGTCACCTGGGCGGGCTCGCTGGTGCGTACGCTGGGCATCACGGACTTCTCGCCCGAGCAGATCCGGCTGCTCACGCACGGCAGGGTCGTGGCGACGAACCAGATGCGCGAGACGCTGGGCTACCGACCGAAGTTCACGACCGCCGAGACGTTCACGGACTTCGCGCGTGTCCGCGGTCCCGGTCTGCTGCCGCCGGAGGCCCTCGCGGGGGCCGTCGACCGGATCGCGGCGCTGCCCTTCGTACCCTTCCCGGGCAGTGCCGGTACCCCGGTCACGACAGCCGTGACACCCACGACAGCGACCTGACGGAGACGGCCTGAGGGTCAACCGACGCAGAGCGCCAACCGAGGAGCGCATCAACGATGGCGGATGCCAAGGTCATTCCGTTCGACGACGACAGGTCCCGCGCGGGCACCTCCCCGCGGCCGTCGCGCCGCCGGGGCGCGGGGAGCAGCCGGCGCAAGGGCGAATCGGCGGTGGTACGTGAGGTCCAGCCCCTGCCGGGACCGGCGCGCCCGCAGGATGATGTTCGTGTGACACGAGAGCAACAGCCGTCCCAGCCGCCCCAGGAACAGCCCGGGCAGCAGCCGTCCCCGTCGTCTTCCCCGCACGGCGGTGTCGTCGGTGGTCTGGAGCGGCGGGTCGCGGGCGGGCTGTCCTTCCTGCGGCGCCGGCTCACCGGGGACTACGAGGTCGACGACTTCGGCTACGACGCCGAACTCACCGACCAGGTCCTGATGTCACTGGTGCGCCCGCTGTACGAGAAGTACTTCCGGGTCGAGGTCAAGGGCATCGAGAACATCCCGACCGACGGCGGCGCCCTGATCGTCGCCAACCACTCGGGGACGCTGCCGCTGGACGGCGTGATGATGCAGGTCGCCGTGCACGACAACCATCCGGCGGGCCGGCATCTGCGGCTTCTCGCGGCGGACCTGGTCTTCATGCTGCCGGTGGTCAACGAGCTGGCCCGCAAGGCCGGTCACACCCTGGCCTGCGCCGAGGACGCCGAACGGCTCCTGGAGCGCGGCGAACTCGTGGGTGTGATGCCGGAGGGCTTCAAGGGCATCGGCAAGCCGTTCAGCGAGCGGTACAAGCTGCAGCGCTTCGGGCGGGGCGGCTTCGTGTCGACGGCACTGCGGCAGGGTGCGCCGATCATCCCGTGCTCGATCGTCGGGGCGGAGGAGATCTACCCGATGATCGGCAACGCCAAGACGCTGGCCCGGGTGCTCGGTTTCCCGTACTTCCCGATCACCCCGACGTTCCCGTGGCTGGGCCCGCTGGGCGCGCTCCCGCTCCCCACGAAGTGGACGATCCAGTTCGGCGAGCCGATCCGCACGGACGGCTATCCGCCGGAGGCGGCCGAGGACCCGATGCTGATGTTCAACCTGACGGACCAGGTCAGGGAACAGATCCAGCACACGCTGTACAAGCTGTTGGTGCAGCGGCGGTCCGTGTTTTTCTGAGGGCTCGTGACGCGGGGGGTCTTCGGGTGCGCTGGGCCGGCGGGCGGAGTCCGGCGCAGCCGTGCGAAGCCTGCGAAGCAGTGCGAGGGCGGCGGTGTAGATGGGTCGCGATGCTGATGTTCAACTTGACGGACCAGGTCAAGGAGCAGATCCAGCACACGCTGTACAAGCTGTTGGTGCAGCGGCGGTCCGTGTTTTTCTGAGGGCTCGTGACGCGGGGGGTCTTCGGGTGCGCTGGGCCGGCGGGCGGAGTCCGGCGCAGCCGTGCGAAGCCTGCGAAGCAGTGCGAGGGCGGCGGTGTAGATGGGTCGCGATGCTGATGTTCAACCTGACGGACCAGGTCAGGGAACAGATCCAGCACACGCTGTACAAGCTGTTGGTGCAGCGGCGGTCCGTGTTTTTCTGAGGGCTCGTGACGCGGGGGGTCTTCGGGTGCGCTGGGCC
>NZ_JBSFDA010000327.1:0-4494 GCF_053593675.1 Streptomyces sp. NPDC002156
CCGTCCGGCGTTTGAGGACGAGCGCGTTCAGCGCGATACGGGGGTTCGGGGGCGGAGCCCCCGAGGATGGGAACGGGTAAGGGCGGCGGGGGCGAAAAACTTACGACGCGAACAACCGCACCGCCCACCCCGCATGCCCCTCCGCCCCCACCTCCAACATCGGCGCGGAAGCCGCAGGCAACGCATCGACGTCACCCCCGACCGCCGCCTCCACCGCCCGATCCACCACCCGGTCCAGCTCCGGCGCCAACCGAGCCAACACCCCCGTCGCATCGAACGGATCAAGACTCAGCAACCGCACGACAGCCGACGCAGGCCCACTCACGCTCTCGTACACCGAGCAGTACGCCGCATCCTCCGGCCCCAACCCCGCCGCACGGGCAGCCAGTCCCAACACCACTGGCTGATGCGCTCCCTTGGGGAACTCCCTCGCCAGCGCGTCCAGTTCGTCCCACGGCCACGTCGCCCGCGCCGCCCGCATCAACTGCCGCCCCAGCTTCCGCGCGGCGACCCGCAACGCCGGTGACGGCGTCCGGGCGTCCGCCGCACCGTCCAACAGCACCGGATCAACCCCCTGCGCCGCAGCCGCCGCCAGCGCCGCCGACACCAGCCCAGCCGTGTGCAGCCGCCCCCGGCAGAACTCCTCCAGGCTCGCCGCCCCGGTGATACGCCCCGCCTTCACCGCGGCCTCGGCCCCGCCGGAGTGCGCGTGCCCCCCGGCGGGAAAGCGGCCATCGGCCAGGACCAGCAACGCCGCCCTGCTCACTGAAACCGCCTCCCCATCAGAAGAGGAAGTACCGCTGAGCCATGGGCAGTTCGGCCGCCGGAGTGGCCTCGACCAGCTCCCCGTCGATGTGCACGGCGAAGCTGTCGGGGTTGATTCGTACCTCCGGACGCGCGTCGTTCTCGCGCATGTCGGCCTTGGTCACGGCCCGCGTCGACTCGATCGCCACGAACCGCTTCCCGAGCTGGAGCCGCTCCGGCAGCCCGTCCTCGATGGCCAACTGGGCCACGAAGTTGAAGGAGTTGGACGCCGGTGCCCGGCCGATCGCGCCGAACATCGGCCGGGGCAGGATCGGCTGCGGAGTTGGGATCGACGCGTTCGCGTCGCCCATCTGCGCGTACGCGATCTGGCCGCCCTTGATGACGAGGTGCGGCTTGACCCCGAAGAACGCGGGCTCCCAGAGGACCAGGTCGGCGAGCTTGCCCGTCTCCACGGAGCCCACCTCCCCCGCGAGCCCCTGCGCGAGGGCCGGGTTGATCGTGTACTTGGCGACATAGCGACGTACGCGATGGTTGTCCGCGCTGCCGTCGCCCGGCAGGGCACCCCGGCGGCGCTTCATCACATGGGCCGTCTGCCAGGTCCGCATGATGACCTCGCCGACCCGGCCCATGGCCTGAGCGTCGGAGGAAATAATGGAAATCGCACCCAAGTCATGCAGTATGTCCTCCGCCCCGATGGTCGAAGGCCGAATCCGCGACTCGGCGAACGCCAGGTCCTCCGGCACTGCCGGGTTCAGGTGGTGGCAGACCATCAGCATGTCGAGGTGTTCCTCGGCCGTGTTGACGGTGTAGGGGCGTGTGGGGTTGGTCGAGCTGGGCAGGACGTGCGGCTCTGAGACCACGGACATGATGTCCGGCGCGTGCCCGCCGCCCGCACCCTCGGTGTGGTAGGCGTGGATGCCCCGGCCAGCGATCGCCGCGAGCGTGTCGGCCACGAAACCGGCCTCGTTGAGGGTGTCCGTGTGGATCGCGACCTGGATGCCCGTGCGGTCGGCGACGGTCAGCGCCGCGTCGATGGCGGCCGGGGTCGAGCCCCAGTCCTCGTGGATCTTCAGGCCGAGGGCGCCGCCCCGGATCTGGGAGAGCATCGCGTCGTGCGAGACGGTGTTGCCCTTGCCGAGCAGACCGAAGTTGAGCGGGTACTGCTCCATCGCCTCCAGCATCCGGGCGAGATGCCAGGGGCCGGGGGTGACCGTGGTCGCCTTCGAACCCTCGGCAGGCCCCGTACCGCCACCCACGAGCGTCGTGACGCCCGACGCGAGCGCCTCGTCGGCGATCTGCGGGCAGATGAGGTGGACGTGCGCGTCGATGGCGCCCGCCGTCACGATCCGGCCGTTGCCCGCGATGATCTCGGTCTCCGGACCGATGACCAGGTCGGGGTGGATCCCGTCCATCGTGTCGGGGTTGCCGGCCTTGCCGATGCCGGTGATCCGGCCGTCGCGGATGCCGATGTCGGCCTTGACGATCCCCCAGTGGTCGATGATCACGGCACCCGTGATGACCGTGTCCGGGGTGCCATCTGCGCGCGTAGCACGCGCCTGGCCCATGGATTCGCGGATGACCTTGCCGCCCCCGAACACCGCCTCGTCACCGGCGAGTCCGGGACCGCCGGAACGATCCTCCTCGATCTCGACGATCAGGTCGGTGTCGGCGAGCCGAATGCGGTCACCGGTGGTGGGGCCGAACAGATCGGCGTACGCGGCACGCGAGATCTCAGGCATCGAGGGCACCTCCGGTCTCCCCGCGCAGCCCGGGCACGATGCGCGCGCCGGTGAGCGGTACGAGTTCTACGTCGACGGGGATCCCGGGTTCGAAGCGTACGGCGGTGCCGGCGGCGATGTTGAGCCGCTTGCCGCGCGCCGCCGCACGGTCGAACTCCAGGCCGGGGTTGGCCTCGGCGAAGTGGTAGTGGGAGCCGACCTGGACGGGCCGGTCGGCGGCGTTAAGGACGGTCATCGACGTGACCTCGCGGCCCTCGTTGTACACAACGGGTCCGTCGGCGAACAGGATCTCTCCGGGAATCACGGCAGCCATCCCCTCAGACGATCGGGTCGTGGACGGTGACGAGCTTGGTGCCGTCCGGGAAGGTCGCCTCGACCTGGACGTCGTGGATCATCTCGGGGATGCCCTCCATGACGTCCTCCCTGGTCAGGATCTTGCGCCCGGAGGACATCAGCTCGGCGACCGTACGGCCGTCACGGGCGCCTTCGAGGATGTGTGAGGTGATCAGCGCGACCGCCTCGGGGTGGTTCAGTTTGAGCCCTCGGGCCCGGCGCTTCTCGGCCACGTCCGCCGCCACATGGATCAGCAGCCTCTCCTGCTCGTGCGGAGTCAGTTGCACGGCGTCCCACCTCACATCCTCGCTCCGGACCGTGCGGGGTCCGGTTGCCGATGCCACCAAAACCGCTGGTGGCGCGAATGGGCACGCTAGTTGGCCGGAGTTTCAAGGACGTTAACCGGCGCGTGATCCATCCCGGTCGCCGGAAGCGGGCCCGCCCATGCTCATCAGACCGCGAAGACCCTCCTGGAGTACTTCGACCGGCGCGCTGCCGAAGAGGGCCATCTGTGCGACGTAGCCCTGAGCGGCCGCGATCATGGTCCGCGCGACACTCTCGGCCGGTACGTCGGCCCGCATCATCCCGGCTTCCTGGTACCGCTCGACCAGGCCCACCCACACCGTGCGGACCTTCGCGTACCCCTCGTTCAGCGCCTTCGACAGGTCGTCGTTGCGCAGGGTCTCGGCCCACACTTGGACGATCAGCCGGGGAAAGACGGCCGCTCCTTCCTCCGCCAGCCCCGGGCGCGACCCCATCATCCGGCCCATCACCTCCACCACCATCACGTCCGGCGGCGGAGGCGGGCTCTGCTCGCCCGCGGCCTCGAAGGCGGAGCGGACCTCCTCCAGCACCTCGGTGACGATGGCGGCGATCAGCTCCTCCTTGCCGCTGAAGTAGCGGTAGACGGCCCCGGCGGAGAGGTCGACCGCCTTGAGCACGTCCTGCATCGACGTGGCGTGGAAGCCGTTGCGGGCGAAGCAGAGTGCCGCCCCGTCGAGGATCTGACGGCGTCGGGCGTCGAGGTGTTCCTGGGATACGCGGGCCATGCCGACAAAAGTAAAACGAACATTCCTTCTTGACAAGGGACACCGATCGCAGGACGGTGGTGGCGCACCTAAAACGAACGATCCTTCTTTTTAGGTCCGCTCAGCTACACAGCCCACATCGATTCGAGAGTCGAGGAAGAAACCATGGGGCACCGCCGCCGCATGATCGCCGTAGTCGTCCTGGTCCCCGTCCTGGTCGCGCTGGCGCTCTGGGCCTTCGCCTGGCCCGCCGCCCGCACCGCCCCCCGCGACCTGCCGCTCGGGGTGGCGGGCCCGGCCGCCGCGGTCACCCAGGTAGAGCAGCAGCTGTCGACCCACGAGGGCGCCTTCGAGATCCACCGGTACGCCGACGAGGCCGCCGTCCGGGACGCCATCGAGGACCGGACCGTATACGGCGCCGTGGTCGTCACCGCCCAGGGCCCGAAGCTGCTCACCGCGTCGGCCGCGAGCCCCCTCGTCGCCCAGCTCCTCCAGCAGGCGGTGACCACCCAGGCCGAGCGGTCCGGCGCCCGGGTCACGACCGTCGACGTCGTCCCCGCGGCCGCGAACGACCCTCGCGGCGCCGCCTTCGGCGCGAGCGTGCTGCCGCTGGCCCTCGCCGGTGTGGC
>NZ_JBSFDA010000328.1:0-4416 GCF_053593675.1 Streptomyces sp. NPDC002156
GGAGAGGCCGCCGAGCTGACGGCGACGGGCGGGCTCGAGGGGTTCGGGGGCGGCAGCCCCCGAGGATGGGACGGGTAGGGGCGGCGGGGGCGAGGGAAAACCGTTGTCCACAGGCAACCCACTCGGCCAGTTCTGGCCAGTAATCTCGGCGTTCATGGAGCAGAGGCATCTCGGCCGTACCGGCCTGCGTGTGTCCCGGATCGGACTCGGCACCCTGACCTGGGGTCGGGACACGGACGAGCACGACGCCGCGGACCTGTTGAAAGCGTTCTGGGAAGCGGGCGGAACCCTCGTCGACACCGCGGACGTGTACGGCGACGGAGAGGCCGAGTACCTGCTCGGACAGCTCATGGAAGGGCTCGTACCCCGCCGCGACCTGGTCATCTCGACCAAGGCCGGCAGCGTCCCCGACCCCGACCGCCGCGTCGACGGCTCCCGCGGCCACCTCCTCGCCGCCCTCGACGCCTCCCTCACCCGCCTCGGCACGGACTACGTCGACGTCTGGCACATCCACGCCTACGACCCCGACACCCCCTTGGAGGAGACCCTCCAGGCCCTCGACCTCGCCGTCAGCAGCGGCCGCGCCCGATACGCCGGCGTCTCCAACTTCTGCGGCTGGCAGCTCGCCAAGGCCGCCACCTGGCAGCTCGCGGCACCGGGCATACGCACGCGGCTGTCCAGCACCCAGCTCGAGTACTCGCTGCTCCAGCGCGGCGTAGAACGCGAGGTGCTCCCCGCCGCGATCGACCTGGGCATCGGGCTCCTGCCCTCCTCGCCGCTCGGGCGCGGCGTCCTCACCGCCAAGTACCGCAACTCCACCCCCGTGGACTCCCGGGGCGCCTCGGAACACCTGGCGCCCTTTGTCGCGCCGTACCTCGACGACACGGCCGGCCGCATCGTGGACGCGGTGCAGACCGCGGCGGACGGACTGGCGGTGACGCCGTTGCAGGTGGCGCTCGCCTGGATCCGCGATCGGCCCGGCGTGGCCGCCCCCATCGTCGGCGCGCGCAACGCGCAGCAGCTCACGGCCGCATTGTCAGTGGAGACCCTTAGTCTTCCTGACGAGATCTGCCGGGCGCTCGACGATGTGTCAGCGCCCGTGCACCGCTATCCCGATCACGACTGGAGCACGCTGTGACCACGGAGCCCGACACCACGGAGGAAGCCGAGCCGGGGACCCCGGGCGCCGCCGAGGACGCCGCCCAGGACGCGGCAGCGGACGACTCGTCGGCCGAGCAGGCCACGGACACCGAGAAGGGCGCCGACGGCGCCTCCCCGCAGCCGTCCGAGGCCGAGGCCGAACTTGCCGCGCAGCGGGAGCTCCGGGAGCGGATCGAGCGGCGCAAGGCCGAGAAGCAGGGGCCGATCGAGAGCGGCACCAAGCTCAGCGGTACGGCGGCCGATCTGATGGCGGCCGTACGGGCCGTGGAGAGCGGGGAGAAGCCCGCGGCGGCCATCGCCTTCCGCGCCGTCCCCGAGGCCAGGCCCACCACCGCCCCTGCCCCTGCCGCTCGCCCCCCGGCCTCGCCCACCCCCGTCGCCGGCGACATCGCGCCCGCGCCCGAAGCCGTCGAGGCTGTCCGGGGCGTCCTGGTCGAAGGGGGTGCGCCGGACACGCTCGCGCCGCAGGTCGTCTCGGCGCTGGGTGAGGGGGCCGATGGACAACTGCGCGCGGATCCCTGGCAGTTGCTCCGGGTCGCCGGGGTGCGGCCCGAGCAGGCCGACGGGTTCGCGCGGGCGCTGCTCGGCGCCGAGTGCGGTCCGGACGACGAGCGGCGGGGCCGGGCGGTCACCGTGTGGCTGCTGGAGCAGGCCGCCCTGGCCGGACACACCGTCCTGGACGCCGCCACGCTCACCGCGGCCCTCGCCCAGCGCAGCGTGCCCGACCCGGAGACCGCCGTACAGAGCACGGTCGCGGAGGGCGAGGCCCTGGAGTTCCAGGACGCAGTCGAGGAAGCCGCCGGGCGCGCCGCAGAGGCCGTGGAAGAGGAGAGCGACGAGGACCAGGAACGGCCCGTCCGCGTCCTCATCGGGCTGGAGCGGTACACACTCGCCGAGGAGAGCCTCGCCGACGGGCTGGCCCGGATCGTCAACTCGCTGCCCAAGGAGGCGTCCGAGGACTGGGAGTCGGCGGCCGGGGCTTCGGGGGCCGGTTCGGCGGCCGAGTTGGTCCGGGCCGTCGCCGGGCACGGGCTCGTACTGCACACCGGCGGTGACGCGGCACGCGCCGAACCGGCCGCCCTCGTCGCCGCGGCCCGATCCCTGGGCCTGCGGGTCTGCGCGGCAACGCACACGACCGGCGGCCGCCGCCGTTTCGCGGCGCTTCTCCCGTCCGATGACGACGACTCGGACTCTGTCGTCACCGTCGCCGGGCTGCTCGGCGGTGGCGAAGGGCCCGGGCGGGACGCCGACGGGGCGTTCCAGCTCGATCTGCTGGTCGTGCTGGACGCGCCGCAGCTCGACGTGGAGAGCGCGGCGATGGTCGTGGAGTCGCTGCCCGACGGGGCCAGGCTGGTGCTGAGCGGTGATCCGGCGGTGCTGTGGTCGGCCGGTCCCGGACGCGTCTTCGCCGATCTGCTCGCCGCACGCGCGTGCCCGCACATCGTCTCGCGCACGCCCGATCCCGGCCCGATCGGCGAACTCGTCTCGGGTGTCTCCGTCGGAGAACTCACCCAGGTCGAGGCGCCCGGCAAGGAGGTCGTGATCGTCCCCGTGCGGGACGCGGGCGAGGCGGTGCACCGGACCGTGCAGCTCGTCGCGGACTCGGTGCCCAGGGCGCTCGGCGTACCGGCCGAGCAGACGCAGGTGATCACGCCGGGGCACGGCGGCGCGGCCGGCACGCGCGCGCTGAACGCCGCACTCAAGGAGCGGCTGAACCCCGGCCCGGGCCGCTTCGGCGGCTTCGACCCCGGTGACCGGATCGCGTACTCGCCCGCACCGGGGCGGACGGTGCCGGGGCAGGTCGTCAAGGCCGACGCGGAGGGGCTGCACCTGGAGTGCGGCGGCGCCCCCGTCGTCGTACCGAAGGAGCGGGTCGAGCAGAGCGTGCGGCACGGGTGGGCGCTCACCGCGCACCAGGCGGTCGGGCTGCACTGGCCGGCCGCTGTCGTGGTGCTGCCCGGGGACGCGGCCCCGGCGCTGACCCGGCCCTGGGTCTACACGGCCTTCGGCCGCGCGGAGCGCCACCTCTCCGTGGTGCACGGCGTGGACCAGGCACTCCCCCGCGCGGTCGCGGAGGTCCCGGCGAAGGCCCGTACGACACGGCTGCCGGGCCTGCTCAGAACTCAGGTCCCGCCGGCCGGCTGAGCGGACCGCGGACGAACGACGACGGCGGTCACGGGAAGCCCTGCCTCCCGTGACCGCCGCGCCCTCAGCCTCAGGACGACCGATCGCCGGCTAGCGATCGGCGTCCAGTGGTTCCAGGTCCTCGTCCTCGTCGAGGCTCACCGCCACCAGCTCCGGATCGAGTTCGTCCTCCAGGAGGTCGTCCTCGTCGATGATGTCGTCGCCCTCGTCGTCGAAGACAGCGCTGACGTCGAAACGGCAGACCACCCGCTCCGCGTCGACCTGGTCGAAGGGGGCCTCCAGCCATTCGCCGGGGTCGGTCGCCTCGTCCGCGGCCGTCACCCACAGCGTGGAGTCCGCCTCCTCCAGGCCGAACTCCTTGTGCCGGGAGGCGATCTCGTCCGGCTCGAACTCGCCGAACAGAATGCCCAGTGCCCCGTGCACCGTGCCGGAGGCCTCCACGCCCGTACCGTCGTCGTCCACGGCCTCCACCCGCTGTGCCTGCGCCAGCAGCCGCTGCGGCTCCACCACCGCGTAGTCGCGGCGGATCAGCACACTCAGCGCGTTCGGCTCCTCGGGCCCCGCGTACGGCGGCAGCGCGTCGTCCGATCCGGGGATCTCGAAGGGGGTGACCTCGTCATAACGGTCGTAGAGCAGCTCGTCGTACACCTCGGCGGCCGCGGCCAGCTGGTTGAACGCCTCGTAGACATCGGGGTCGTCCTCCCCCGACCGGCGTTCGACCGCCGCCAGGTGGCGGTCGAGCGCGGTCTTGACCGCCTCGGCGGCGGCGCGTACCTCGGCAGCGGTGGGCTGCGCAGCATCAGACATAGTGCAGACGCTATCCGTACCGGGCCTCTGCCCGCACAATAGATGCGATGCCGGAATACGAATTTGTCGACGTGTACGTACCACGCGGGGTCACCCGCAAGGAAGCCACACGCCTGCTGACGGACCATGCCGAGTACGGACACTGGGAGTTGGACCGACTGAGCCTGCTGCGCGACGGCAGCCGCAGGGTGCGGTTGCGTCGTCGGATCATTCGCCAGGTGCGCGCCACATGGTGAGCTGACACGCTCGAAACGGCCACGAACGGACCCTCGGCGCCACTCAACTTCCGCGTCACATAGGGGA
>NZ_JBSFDA010000329.1:0-4237 GCF_053593675.1 Streptomyces sp. NPDC002156
CCTCAAACGCCGGACGGGCTGAAAACGCGCCCGGTACCGGAGTTGCGGGACGGTCCTCCCCCGCCCTGTACACCGCCAGGATCTCGTTCGTCCCCGTGTCCCGTACCGCGTTGAACCACCTGCGGCAGCCCGCCGAGTGGGTCCAGCGCTCCGCGAACGGACCCTTCGGGTTGGCGCGGAAGAACAGGTATCGGGCCCACTCCTCGTCGGTCAGGGCCGACGGGTCCTCCGGGTAGGGGACGTGGGCCTGGCCGCCGTAGTGGAACTCGGCCTCGTCGCGGGGCCCGCACCACGGGCAGGGGATGAGCAGCATGTCGTTCGGCTCCCTTGAGGGTCCCTAGTGGGCCACCGCGGCCGCGCCGTGCTCGTCGACGAGCGCGCCGGTGGTGAAACGGTCGAGCGAGAAGGGGGCGTTGAGCGGGTGAGGCGTGTCGTGGGCGATCGTGTGGGCGTAGACCCAGCCGACGCCCGGGGTGGCCTTGAAGCCCCCGGTCCCCCAGCCGCAGTTCAGGTACAGGTTGTCCACCGGGGTGAGGCCGACGATCGGCGACGCGTCGGGACTCACGTCCACGATGCCGCCCCAGGTGCGCAGGACATGGGCTCGGGCGAACACCGGGAAGAGTTCCAACGCCGCCGACATCTGCTCCTCGATGATGTGGAACGCGCCGCGCTGCGTATAGGAGTTGTACGAGTCGATGCCCGCGCCCATCACCAACTCGCCCTTGTGCGCCTGGCTGACGTACACGTGCACCGCGTTGGACATCACCACCGTCGGATGCACCGGCTCCAGCAGCTCGCTGACCAGTGCCTGCAACGGGTGGCTCTGGAGCGGGAGTTCGATGCCCGCCATCGCCGCCAGGACCGAGGAGTGGCCCGCCGAGCAGAGCGCGACCTTGCCCGCCGCGATCGGCCCCAGGGTCGTCTGGACCCCCACGACCCGCCCGCCGACCACGTCCAGGCCCGTGACCTCGCAGTTCTGGATGATGTCGATGCCCGCCGCGTCCGCCGAGCGAGCCAGCCCCCACGCCACGTGGTCGTGCTTCGCGATGCCCGCGCGGGGCTGGTAGGTACCGCCCATCACCGGATAGCGCACGTCCGGGGAGATGTTGACGATCGGGCAGACTTCCTTGACCTGCCGCTCGTCGAGCCATTCGGCGTCCACACCGTTCAGGCGGTTCGCCTCGACCCGGCGCACGCTGTCGCGGACGTCCTGGAGGCTGTGGGCCAGGTTCAGCACGCCTCGCTGGGAGAAGAGGATGGGGTAGTCCAGCTCCTCCTCCAGTCCCTCCCACAGCTTCAGCGCGTGCTCGTAGATCCCCGCGCTCTCGTCCCACAGGTAGTTCGAGCGGATGATCGTCGTGTTGCGGGCCATGTTGCCGCCCGCCAGCCAGCCCTTCTCCAGCACGGCGACGTTCGTGATGCCGTGGTTCTTCGCCAGATAGTGGGCCGTGGCGAGGCCGTGTCCACCACCGCCCACGATGACCACGTCGTACGAACGCTTCGGCTCGGGCGTACGCCACAGCCAGTCAGGATGCTCCGGCAACTCGGCGCCGGGTGTACGGGGGCTCATCGGGCGTCTCCGTCTTCTGCTGCCATGAGTGGACTGGGGTTCTAGCCCCTGAGGCGGGACATCGTCGGGTCGAACAACGGCTCCTCGGCGACTGTCGCCTCGACGCGCTCGTCGAAGTAGCCGATGTGCAACACCGTGCCGGGGGCGGCCAGTTCGGCGGGCAGCCACGCATACGCGATGCCCTTGCCGATCGTGTAGCCGTACGCGGCGCTCGTCACATATCCGACGGCCCGCTCACCCTCGTACACCGGCTCCTTGCCCATGACGACCTGTCGCGGGTCCTCGATCGTCAGGCAGGTCAGCTTTCGCCGGACATCGGCCTTACGGCGTTCCAGGGCCGCCCTGCCGATGAATTCGCCCTTGTCGAGCTTGACCGCGAAGCCGACGCCGGCCTCGTACGGGTCGTGCTCGTACGTCATGTCGGTGCCGAAGGAGCGGTAACCCTTCTCCAGGCGGAGGCTGTTGAAGGCGCCGCGGCCCGCCACGATGCCGCCCAGGGGCTGTGCCGCCTGCCAGAGGGTGTCCCACAACTTCTGGCCCTGGTCTGCCGTCGTGTACAGCTCCCAGCCGAGTTCGCCGACGTACGACAGACGCATCGCCGTCACCGGGACGCTGCCGATGTAGGCGCGCTTGGCGCGGAAATACTTCAGGCCGTCGTTCGAGAAGTCCTCGTCCGTCAGGGGCTGGAGGACCTTGCGGGCCAGCGGGCCCCACAGGCCGATGCAGCACGTGCCAGGGGTGATGTCGCGGACCTGGACCGTGCCGTCGGCCGGGAGGTGGCGGGTGAACCAGTCGAGGTCCAGGTTGCCGTTGGCGCCGACCTGGAAGAGGTCGCGGGCGAGGCGGGCGACCGTGATGTCGCTGCGGATGCCGCCGTCGTGGTCCAGGAGCAGCGTGTACGTCACCGAGCCGACCGACTTGGCCACCTTGCTGGTGGTCAGGCCCTCCAGGAAGTCGGCGGCGCCGGGGCCGGTCACCTCCAGGCGCTTCAGGGCCGTCATGTCGTACATCGCGACCGTCTCGCGGGTCGCCTGGGCCTCGGCTCCGACGATCGGCGACCAGAACTGGGCCGCCCAGTCGTTCGGGGTCGGCACCGAACGGCCCGCCACCAGGCCCGCGTTGGCCTCGTACCACTGCGGGCGCTCCCAGCCGTTCGCCTCCAGGAAGAAGGCGCCCAGTTCGCGCTGGCGGGTGTGGAAGGGACTGGTGCGGATCGGGCGGGGGCGCCCGGACGGCTGGAGGGGGTGGAGGATGTCGTACACCTCCACGAAATTCTGGCAGTCGCGGGCCAGGACGTACTCCGGGGACAGCTGGTGCGGCTCGAAGCGGTTGAGGTCGCACTCGTGCAGGTCGAAGGACGAGCAGTAACCGTCGACCAGCAACTCGGCGACGGCACGGCCGACGCCCGCGGAGTGGGTGACCCAGACCGCCTCCGCCACCCAGAAGCCCTTGACGTCCGGGGACTCGCCGAGGAGGGGGAAGTTGTCGGTGGTGAAGGAGAACAGGCCGTTGATGCCCTCCTCGACCTTCGCGTCCTTGGTGGAGGGGAGGAGCGACTGGGTTTCCGTCCAGGCGGGCTCGAAGTCGTCCTCGGTGAACTTCAGCACCGAGGGCATTCCCCCGGCCGTGTCCGCCTCGTCGAAGGAGAGGATCTCGTCGGCGGTGATCGGCATCGGGCGGTGGCCGTAGTAGCCGATGCCGATGGCGTCGAAGCGGTCGCGGTAGTAGAGGTCGGCGTCCTGGTGGCGCAGGATCGGGCGGACCGCCTCCTCCGTCTGGCCTGCCAACGCCGGTACCGGGCCGGTCCAGGCGAGTTGGTGGGCGAGGGGGGTGAGGGGGAGGTTCAGCCCGACCATGCGGGCGATCTTCGGCCCCCAGATGCCGGCGCAGCACACGACGATGTCGGCAGGGATCTCGCCCTGGGACGTGAGGACACCCGTGACCTGACCATCGACCTGCTGGACGTCCAGTACCTCGTGACGGGGCAGGAAGGTCACGCCGCGTTCGGTGGCCCGGCGGATCTGGGCCTCGACGGCGAGGACCGCTTTGGCGAGACCGTCGGTGGGGACGAGGAGGCCGCCCAGGACGCGGTCGGGGTTGAGGAGGGGGTGCTGCTCCGCACACTCCTCGGCGGTCAGCAGACGCGCCTCGATGCCCCAGGCGGTGATCCAGCCGTGGCGGCGGTGGAGTTCGGTGAGGCGCTCGGGGGTGGTGGCGACTTCCAGGCCGCCGACCTGGAGGAAGCAGGGCTTGCCGTCGACGTCGAGGGAGCAGAACTTCTCGACGGTGTAGCGGGCCAGTTCGGTCATCGTCTTGGACGAGTTCGTCTGAAAGACGAGACCCGGGGCGTGGGACGAGGACCCCCCGGTGCCGGGGAGCGGTCCCTGGTCGACCACGGTCACTTCGGTCCAGCCTCGTGCGGAGATCTCGTCCGCGAGTGCCGCGCCAACGACGCCCGCTCCGATGATGACCACTCGGGGTCCCGCCATCGCCGCACCTCCGGTTCAGTTGCTGTCTACGCAACATGATTCAGGTTGCGCAACTCAATGTGCCTTCCGTGCAGGTAGGTGTCAAGAGGCTCCGAAAGCCGGGAGAAGGGGCTTGTTTCCGCCCCCGCCGCCCCTACCCGTCCCATCCTTCTGGGGGCTGCGCCCCCAGACCCCCGCT
>NZ_JBSFDA010000330.1:0-4100 GCF_053593675.1 Streptomyces sp. NPDC002156
CGCAACCTTGCCAAGGTTGAGGTCGCCAGTTCGAACCTGGTCGTCCGCTCAGCAGTCGAAGGCCCCGGTCCAATGGACCGGGGCCTTCGTCGTGTTCCCAGGCACCACTTCCATCGGCTCCAGCTCCAGCTCCATCGGCGTCTGACATTTGTCATGCGCGCTGATGACACCACGCACTGCCCTCCCCTCCTCCCGGCCCGGATGCTGGAGGCATGGAAACCAACGAACGCGAACACGTGATTGAGGTCACTGACCTGCGGCGTGTGTACGGGGGCGGGTTCGAGGCGGTGCGCGGGGTGTCCTTCTCCGTGGGCCGCGGGGAGATCTTCGCCCTGCTCGGCACGAACGGCGCGGGCAAGACATCGACGGTCGAGCTGCTGGAGGGGCTCGCGCCACCGGCCGGGGGACGGGTGCGGGTGCTCGGCCATGATCCGTACGCCGAGCGGGCCGCCGTACGGCCGCGGACCGGTGTGATGCTCCAGGAGGGCGGCTTTCCGTCCGACCTGACCGTCGGCGAGACCGCGCGGATGTGGGCCGGGTGCACCAGCGGCGCGCGGCCCGAGGCGGAGGCGCTCGCGCTCGTCGGACTGGAGCGGCGGACCGGCGTACGCGTGAAGCAGCTGTCCGGGGGTGAACGGCGGCGCCTCGACCTCGCGCTCGCCCTCCTCGGCAACCCCGAGGTGCTGTTCCTCGACGAACCGACGACCGGCCTCGACGCCGAAGGGCGCCGCGACACCTGGGAGTTGGTACGGGAACTGCGCGCCGGCGGTACGACCGTACTGCTCACCACGCACTACCTGGAGGAGGCCGAGGATCTCGCCGACCGGCTCGCCATCCTGCACGAGGGGCGCATCGCCGCCGCCGGTACGCCCGCCGAGGTGACCGCCTCGCAGCCGTCCCGGATCTCCTTCGAGCTGCCCACCGGGTACTTCGTGGGGGACCTGCCGCCGCTCGACTCGTTCGGCGTGAGCGGGTACGAGGAGGAGGGGCGCGTCGTGCGGCTGCGCACCCATCAACTCCAGCGCGCGGCAACGCGGTTGCTGATGTGGGCCGAGGGGGCCGGGGTCGAGCTGCGGGGGCTGGACGTGCGGTCGGCCTCGCTGGAGGAGGCGTTCCTGCGCATCGCGCGGGAGGCATCCGCGGGCGTGGAGAGTGTGGAGAGTTCTGTTGTGGCTGAGGAGCGTGTCGCGTGAGCGCGGTTGTCGGTGGCGTCGGTACGGACGGAAGTACGACCACTCCCGCGGGGCGGATGCGGGCCCTGGCCCGGGCCGAGGCGGCGCTGTTCCTGCGGAACAAGGGGACGCTCGTCGCGGCCCTGTTCGTGCCGCTGGTGCTGCCGTTCAGTGCGTGGTCCGCCGCCGACGGGATGGACCTGAAGGAGGCCGGGCTCAGTACGGGGACGGTCATCCTGCCCGCCTCGGTCGGCTTCTCGCTGCTGTTCGCCGTGTACGCGGCCCTCGTCGGCGTCTACACCGCCCGGCGCGAGGAACTCGTGCTCAAGCGGCTGCGCACCGGTGAGCTGCGCGACGTCGAGATACTCACCGGATCGGCGCTCCCGGCGGTCGTGACAGGCTTCGTACAGAGTGTGCTGCTGGCCGTCGGCTGTGCCGTCCTGCTCGACCTCGACGCGCCACCGGCACCCCAACTCGCCCTCATCGGACTGTTGTTGGGCCTGGTGATGTGTGTGGCGCTGGCCGCGCTCACCGCGAGCCTCAGCCGGACCACCGAGAGCGCGCAGGTCACCTCGCTGCCGCTGATGCTGGTCTCGTTCCTCGGCTCCGGGATCACCGTCCCGCTGGAGGTGCTGCCCGACCGGCTGGCCTCCTTCTGCGAACTCCTCCCGCTGACGCCCGTGATCACCCTCGTACGCGGCGCCTGGACCGGTGACCTGTCGGGGTACGAGGCGGTGGGCGCCGTACTGACGGGCCTGGCCTGGACCGTGCTGTCGGTGTTTGCTGTACGACGGTGGTTCCGCTGGGAACCTCGGCACTAACGGGACGGGGAGCAGAGGAAATGCGCAGGCCCGGGAGCTGGTGGGAGCGGAAGAGCGCGCCGGCCAAGGTGGAGACGTACACCCGCTGGACGTTCCACATGATCGCCTTCGTCGAGGTCACCGCGATCGGGCTGCCCGTTCTGGGGCTGCTGGACGTGTGGCCCGCGCTCTGGCTGTCGCTGGTGGTGTGCGTGCACGCCGTGCTGAGTGCGGTGACCGCCTCCCGGGCACTGGACTGGATCTGCGGGACCCGGGAGCAGCCCGTACGGCTGCTGGCCGTGCTCGGCGCCGTCACCGCGCTGATCGGGGTCGGCGCCCTCTTCCTGGGCAGGCACGGGGCGGGCGGCGACGACCTGGAGACGGGCGCGGCCTCGCTGTTCATCGGGGTGGTGTGCTTCGGCGCGGGCAGCATCGCCCTCGGGATACGCGGCCGGACGCGGATGCTGGCGATGGTCACCGGCCTGGCCGTCGGCTCGGTCGCCATGTCCCTCCTGGTGGGTTTCCCGGCGAACGAAGCCGTCTTCACGGGCGTCGTGGTGCTGCTCACCGCCGGGTTCATCACGTTCACCAGCGCCCTCTCCGTCTGGCTGCTCAAGGTCGTGTACGAACTCGACGAGGCCCGGGAGACCCGGACCCGGCTCGCCGTCGCCGAGGAACGGCTGCGGTTCGGGCGCGATCTGCACGACGTGATGGGCCGCAACCTCGCGGTGATCGCCCTCAAGAGCGAGCTGGCGGTCCAGCTCGCCCGACGCGAACGGCCCGAGGCCGTCGACCAGATGATCGAGGTGCAGCGGATCGCCCGCGAGTCGCAGCGGGAGGTACGGGATGTCGTACGGGGGTACCGCGAGGCTGATCTGGGGGCTGAACTCCTGGGCGCTCAAGGGGTGTTGACCGCCGCGGGGATCTCCTGCGAGGTGACCGGGGAGGCGGTCGGGCTGCCGGGGGAGGTGCAGTCGGCGCTGGGGTGGGTGGTCCGGGAGGCGACCACCAATGTGCTGCGGCACGGGGATGCGGGCTGGTGCGGGGTTCGGGTGCGGGTGGCGGACGGGTGTGTGGTGCTGACCGTGGAGAACGACGGGGTCGCCGACAGGGGGGAGGCGGGCAAGGAGTCCGGGGTGGGGGCCGGGTCCGGGCTTGTCGGGTTGCGGGAACGGTTGTCCGCTGTGGATGGGCGGCTGGAGGCGGGGGTTGTGGATTCGGACAGTGGTGCGGGTGCGGGTGCGGGTGCAGATCGGTTTCGGGTGGTCGCCACTGTGCCGTTGCCTGCCGGTTCGGGGGCGGGTGCGGCAGCCGGGTCCGGCTCTGGTTCGGAATCCGGTGCCGGGTTTGTTGTGAGTGAGGTCACCTCATGAGTGGTGTGCGGCTGCTGCTCGCCGACGACGAGCACCTCATCCGGGGTGCGCTGGCCGCGCTGCTCGCTCTGGAGGACGATCTCGTGGTCGTCGCCGAGGCCGCCACCGGGCCCGAGGCGCTGGCCATGGCCCGGGCGCACCGGCCCGACGTGGCCGTGCTCGATCTTGAGATGCCGGGCGCGGACGGTGTGAAGGTCGCCACATCGCTCCGGGCCGAACTGCCGGAGTGCCGGGTGCTGATCGTGACCAGCCATGGCCGGCCGGGGCATCTGAAGCGGGCGCTTGCGGCGGGTGTGCGCGGGTTCGTCCCCAAGACGGTCAGCGCGCAGCGGCTCGCCGAGATCATCCGTACCGTGCACGCCGGAAACCGTTACGTCGACCCCGAGTTGGCCGCCGACGCGATCTCCGCCGGGGACTCGCCGCTGACCGCGCGCGAGGCCGAGGTGCTCGAACTCGCCGCCGACGGGGCGCCGGTCGCGGAGATCGCGGAACGGGCCGCGCTGTCGCAGGGGACCGTACGGAACTATCTGTCGTCGGCCGTTTCCAAACTCGGGGCCGAGAACCGGCATGCCGCGGTGCGGCTCGCCCGGCGTCGGGGTTGGGTATAGTTGGTCTCGCGCCACGGCACGTAAGACATGTGCGGGACGCGATGCGGACGTAGCTCAGTTGGTAGAGCGCAACCTTGCCAAGGTTGAGGTCGGCGTGGCTGCTCGGCACCGCCGGTCTGTCCGTGGCGAAGATCATGGACAACATGG
>NZ_JBSFDA010000331.1:0-4084 GCF_053593675.1 Streptomyces sp. NPDC002156
TGCGGTGAGTGCGGTCAGGAGCTGGTCGCGGTCCGCGGCGACGATGCCGGCGCGTTCGTCGAATGCCGTCCTGGTCACCGCCAACGCCCGCGCCAGGCCGGGCAGGGAAGCCTCGGGGTCGTCGGAGACCCGGCGGGCCAGCCGGACCGCCTGCGCGCGCAGTGCCTGCGGCGTACGTGCCGACAGCAGGAACAGATGGGCGCCCGCCTCCTCGGCCGGCGGCTGCGCCGGGACAGGTTCGGCCGGGACAGGTTGGGCCGGGGCCGGTTGGGCCGGCGTGAACTCCTCGATGACGGCATGCGCGTTGGTGCCGCTCACGCCGAACGCCGAGACGGCTGCGCGGCGCGGGCGGCCGTTGCGCTTCCACGGCTGCGCCTCGGTCAGGAGGGAGACGGCCCCCGACGACCAGTCGACGTGCGGTGTCGGCTCGTCCACGTGGAGGGTCTGGGGCAGGGTGTTGTGGCGCAGGGCCATGACCATCTTGATGACGCCGGCCACGCCCGCCGCCGGACCCGTGTGGCCGATGTTGGACTTGACGGAGCCCAGCCACAGGGGCTGTTCGGCGGGCCGGTCCTGGCCGTAGGTGGCGAGCAGGGCCCCCGCCTCGATCGGGTCGCCCAGCGGTGTGCCGGTGCCGTGGGCGTCCACGGCGTCTATGTCTGCCGGCTCCAGGCGGGCGTTGGCCAGGGCGGCGCGGATGACGCGCTGCTGAGCGGGGCCGTTGGGGGCGGTCAGTCCGTTGGACGCGCCGTCCTGGTTGACGGCCGAGCCCCGGATGACGGCGAGCACCGGGTGGCCGTTGCGCCGCGCGTCCGACAACCGCTCCAGCAGCAGCATCCCCACGCCCTCGCCCCAGGCGGTGCCGTCGGCCGCGCCCGCGAACGCCTTCACCCGCGCGTCCGGTGCCAGCCCGCGCTGCCGGCTGAAGTCGATGAACGCCCCGGGCCCCGCCAGCACGTTCACCCCGCCCGACAGCGCCAGGGCGCAGTCGCCTTGGCGCAGCCCCTGGCAGGCCAGGTGCAGCGCCACCAGCGAGGCCGAACAGGCGGTGTCCACCGACACGGCCGGCCCCTCAAGACCCAGCACGTACGACACGCGGCCCGAGGCCACACTGCCCGCGACGCCCGTCAGCCGGTGCGCCTCGATGTCCTCGTCCGTCTGGGCCAGGAACATCCCGTAGTCGTTGGTGGCCACCCCGGTGTAGACGCCGGTGGGGGTGGAGCGCAGGGTGGTCGGGTCGATGCCGGCGCGCTCGATCGCCTCCCAGGAGGTCTCCAGCAGGAGGCGCTGCTGCGGGTCCATCGCGAGGGCCTCGCGGGGCGAGATCCCGAAGAAGTCGGCGTCGAACGCGGCGGCGTCGTAGACGAAGGCGCCCTCGCGGACGTACGAGGTGCCGGGCTGGTCGGGGTCGGGGTCGTACAGCCCGTCCAGGTCCCAGCCGCGGTCGGTGGGGAACGGGCCGATGACGCCGCGGCCGTCGGCGACCAGCCGCCACAGGTCCTCGGGCGAGCGCACCCCGCCCCCGTAGCGGCAGGCCATGGCGACCACCGCGATCGGCTCGGTGCGGGACTCGTCCTGCGCCTGCAGCCTGCGGCGGGACTCGGCCAGCTCGACCGTGGCCAGTTTCAGGTACTCGCGCAGCTTCTTTTCGTCGGACATGGCGGGGTTCACCGGCTCCTGTTGTCGATGAAGTCGAAGAGATCCTCGTCGGAGGCGTCCTCGATGCGGTCCTCGATTGCTTCGGCGATCCGCCCGCTGCCGTCTCCGGCGGCCGGGCCGGACAGCTCGGTGAGCAGCGAGGCGAGGCCGTCGAGAATCCGCCCGCGGGCCTCGCCGTCGGTCGCGGCCTCGCTGTACGCGGCGCGCAGCCGGTCGAGCTCCGCGCGCCCGGCGGGCGCTGCCTGCGTGCCGGCCGCCAGCTCCGCCCCCACGTACGCCGCGATCGCCTCGGGCGTCGGGTGGTCGAAGGCGAGGGTGACGGGCAGCCGCAGGCCGGTGGCGAGGTTGAGGCGGTTGCGCAGGTTGAGCACGCCGAGCGAGTCGAAGCCGAGCTGCTTCAGCGGGCGCCCGGGGTCCACGGCCTCGGGGCCCGGGTGCCCGAGCACGGCCGCCGCCTCGGTGCGCACCAGCGTGAGCAGGTGGCGTCCCCGGCCGGCCTCGTCCAGGTCCGCGAGGCTGCGGGCCAGTTCGGTGGCCGCCTCGGCCAGGGCGCCGACGTCGGGCAGGACGGGCAGCGCGGTGGTGGCGGGCGCCGCGCGTTCGAGCTGCTGTTGCCGCCAGGCGGCGAGCGCGGGCAGCGCATGGCGCAGCGGCGTGCCGGGCCGCACGCCCAGCGCCTGCGCGAGGCTGTCGGCGTCGCCCTCCTCCACGACCCGCCAGAACTCCTCGTCGGCCGGGTCGGCCCGCCGGGCCGCCACGGCGGCGTCGGCGTCGATCCAGAACGTCCGGCGCTGGAAGGCGTACGTCGGCAGGTCCACGGCCCTGGTCGCCTCGCCGAGCAGCGCACCCCAGTCCACGGCCACGCCCCCCGCCCACGCCTCGCCCAGCGAGAGCAGGAACTGTCCGAGCCCGCCCTCCTGACGGCGCAGCGAGCCGACCGTCAGCACCTCGCCCGCCCCGGCCTCCTCGGCGGACTGCTGCACGCCCAGCGTCAGCAGCGGGTGCGGGCTCATCTCGACGAACGCCCGGTGCCCGGCCGCCAGCAGCGTCCGGGCGGCCAGGTCGAACCGCACCGGCTCGCGCAGGTTGCCGTACCAGTACGCGGCATCCAGCCGCGCGGCGCCGGCGTCGTGCATCGCGCCGGTGACGGAGGAGCAGAACGCCACGGCGGGCGCGAGCGGCGCGAGCGGCGCGAGCGCGCTCAGCAGTTCCTCGCGGGCGGGCTCGACGTACGCCGAGTGGCCGGCCTGCGCTGCGCGCAGCCGCCGTACCCGCACGCCGTCGCCCTCGCACTCGGCCGTCAGCTCCTCGCAGGCCGCCACGTCCCCGGCGACGACCACCGACGACGGGCTGTTGACGACCGCGACCGACAGCTTGCCCTCCCAGCGGGTGAGGCGTTTCTCCAGCTCGGCGATGGGCATCGCGACCGACACCATGCCCCCGGCCGGGAGCGTGATGATCGCCTTGCCGCGCAGCGCCACCACGCGGGCGCCGTCCTCCAGCGACAGCGCGCCCGCGACGCACGCCGCCGCGATCTCGCCCTGCGAGTGGCCGACGACGGCGTCCGGGGCGACCCCGGCCGACTGCCACAGCGCGGCCAGCGACACCATCACGGCCCACAGCACCGGCTGCACGATGTCCACGCGCTCCAGCAGCCGCTCGTCGTGCAGCACCTCGGCGGGCGCGAAGTCCACGAAGGGCTCCAGCGCCTTCGCGCACTCCTCGAAGCGGGCCCGGAACACCGGGGAGGCGTCGAGGAGCCCGGCGGCCATGCCCGGCCACTGCGAGCCGTGGCCGGGAAAGACGAACACCGTCCGGTCGCGCTCACGCGCCCGACCGCGCACCGCGCCCGCCGGGGTCTCGCCACGGGCCAGGGCGTTCAGGCAGGCCAGGAGTTCCTCGCGGCCCTCCTGGGTGCGGGCGTCCGCCACGACGACGGCGCGGTGGTCGAACGCGGTGCGGGTGGTGGCCAGCGCCCGGGCGACGTGCGGCAGCGGCAGCCCGGGGCGGTCGGCAAGGTGGGCCGCGAGCCGGCCGGCCCATGCGCGCAGCGCCTGCGGTGTATGGCCGGAGAGCAGGAACGGCAGCGGCCCCCCGGCGGTGTTCTCGTGCCCGGGCGATTCTTCGAAAGCCTCGGGTTCGGCTTCCTGCGCCTGTTCGAGGATCAGGTGGGCGTTGGTGCCGCTCACGCCGAACGCCGAGACACCCGCGCGGCGCGGGCGGCCGGTCTGCGGCCAGGGCCGGGTCTCGGTCAGGAGGGAGACGGCCCCCGACGACCAGTCGACCTGCGGTGTCGGCTCGTCCACGTGGAGCGTCTTGGGCAGGGTGCTGTGGCGCAGGGCCATGACCATCTTGATGACGCCGGCGACTCCGGCGGCGGCCTGGGTGTGGCCGATGTTGGACTTGACGGAGCCCAGCCACAGGG
>NZ_JBSFDA010000332.1:0-4059 GCF_053593675.1 Streptomyces sp. NPDC002156
CGCCAGCGGCGGGGTGTGGGGGGGTGGGGGTAACAGTCCCCTGGGGGCCCCACAAGGGGCCCCCGACCCCACCAACCCGGCGCGGGCCCCGCGTCTGCGGGGCCCGCTCCGTTCAGTACGCCGCCGGGTGACCGTGCGGCGGTTTTCTCCTGTTCGTACGGAATTTCCGTACGGGTCTACGCCTGGGGGCGTGCCTTGCGGTAGAGGACGGTGCCCGCGAGCAGCATGCCCGCGCCCACCGGCAGGGCGACACCCAACGGCAGGTCACCACCGGTGTGCGCGAGCTGCGCGGCGGCCCGGGGCTGCGGAACGGTCCGCGCACCGCTCTGGTCGACGTAGGCGGAGTCGGCCGAGGGTGTCACGACGTTCGGGGAACTGGGCGGCGTGAGCGGCGACCCGGGCCGGGAGGGACCGTTCGGCTGCGCCGGGGTTCCCGGGTGCTGCGGAGTGGCCGGGTACTGCGGGGTGACCGGCTGCGCCGGGGTGGCGGGCTGGGGCGGCTGCGGCCGGCTGGGCTGCTCCGGGCCGGCCGGGGGCGGGGTCTCCTCGCCGTAGCCCGGGGGCGGGGCTTCCTCGCCGTAACCGGGGGGTGTGCCCGGGTGGCCGGTCTCAGGAGGGGGTGCCGGGTGGCCGCCGCCCGAGTCGTCCCCGGTGTTCGAGCACTCGTTGCCCAGCGACGGGTTGAGCAGACCGACGACGTCGATGGTGTTGCCGCAGAGGTTGACCGGTGCGTCGACCGGCGCCTCCACGTGGTTGCCGGACCCGACGCCCGGCGAGTCGGTGGCGTATCCGCCGGCGTACGAGCCCTCCCAGCCGCTCCAGTCGGCCCAGTCGCCGGAGCCGCCAGGACTGCCCGGGTACCCGAAGCCACCCGGGGTGCCCGAGTCGCCGTACCCACCCGGGCCGCCGTGACCGCCATAGCCGTCGTACCCGCCGTAACCGCCGTAACCGCCGGGGGAGCCGTGGCCGCCGTACCCTCCGTCCTCGCCGTACCCGCCGGACGAGCCGTGGCCTCCCTGGCCGCCGTGACCACCGTGGTGGCCCTGGTTGCCGTGACCGCCATGGCTGCCCTGGTTCCCGTGGTTCCCGTGGTTGCCGTGTCCGCCCGGTGTGCCGTTACCGCCGCCGCCCTTGCCGCCACCGCCGCCGTTGGCACACTTGTTGCCCATCGCCGGGTTGAGCAGACCGACGACGCTCACGGTGTTGCCGCATGCGTTGACCGGCACGCTCACCGGTGCGCTCACCGTGTTGCCGGACAGCACACCGGGTGAGTTGGAGGTGGCGCCGTTCGCACCCGAGTCGGCATGCGCCTGGGCGCCGCCGGCGGCGGCCATCACGCCTGTCGCGGCCGCCACGGTCATCAGGCCCTTGCGCGTGACCTCTCGCATTCCTGCATCCCTGCCTTCAAGTGATGTGTCGTGAAACGACCTGTCGGCCCCGGAACGCATGGCGCGTTCCGGGGCCGACAGGCTCAGACTCGCTGGGAGTCAGAACCTCACGAAGTGAGGCGCAGCATCAGTGGTTGACGCAGGTGTTGCCGAAGGCGGGGTTCAGCAGCCCGATCACGGAGATCGTGTTGCCGCAGACGTTCACCGGGACGTGAACGGGAACCTGAACAACGTTGCCGGACAGGACACCCGGGGAGTGCACGGCAGCACCCTGGGCACCCGCGTCGGCGACGGCCAGGCCCGCACCCGCGAGAACCAGACCACCAGTGGCAGCCGCAGCGGCGACGACCTTCTTGATCATTATTCCTCCTTGTTGGCAATGCGATCCCGAGTAGCGGACCGCATCACCAGTAACGAGGAGGAGGCATTAGGGCTACGACCGTATGAGCGCCTTCACTCTTCTCAGTCAGTTACGCACATGCGGACGATTATTGGAGTGTCGTTCAATCGGGTAATTCCGGGCGCACTGAAGGGAGAGCGGAGGGAGTTCGAAGGCCCCAATGGCACGGAGACTGCACGGAATTCAGGAAGCCTCGATGAAACGGTCGAGTACCCGCACCCCGAACTTCAGCGCGTCGACCGGCACACGTTCGTCAACACCGTGGAACATGCCCGCGAAGTCCAGCTCCGGCGGCAGCTTCAGCGGTGCGAAGCCGAAGCAGCGGATGCCGAGGTCCGCGAAGGACTTGGCGTCGGTGCCGGCCGAGAGCATGTAGGGCACGGCGCGGGCGATCGGGTCCTCGGCGACCAGCGCGGTCTGCATGGCGTCCACGAGCGCCCCGTCGAAGGAGGTCTCCAGGGCCTTGTCGGCGTGCACGTCCTCGCGCTTCACGTTCGGGCCGAGGATGCGGTCCAGGTCGGCGAGGAACTCCTCCTCGTAGCCGGGCAGATAGCGGGCGTCTACGTGCGCGGTGGCCTGGCCGGGAATGACGTTGACCTTGTAACCGGCGCCCAGCTGGGTCGGGTTGGCGGTGTTCTGCAGCGAGGCGCCGATCAGCTTGGCGATACCGCCGAGCTTGGCGAGCGTCGCGTCCATGTTCTCGGGATCCAGCTCGGTGCCCAGCGCGTCGCCGAGTTCGTCGAGGAAGTGGCGGAGCGTCTTGGTGACCCGGACCGGGAACTTGTGCCGGCCGAGGCGGCCGACGGCCTCCGACAGTTCGGTGATCGCGTTGTCCTTGTGGATCATCGAACCGTGTCCGGCGGTGCCGTCGACGGTCAGCTTCATCCAGTGCATGCCCTTCTGGGCCGTCTCCACGAGATACAGCCGCAGCTTCTCGTTGACGGTGAAGGAGAACCCGCCGACCTCGCCGATCGCCTCGGTGACGCCCTCGAAGAGATCCGGGTGCTTGTCGACGAGGTGCCGCGCACCCCACGTACCGCCCGCCTCCTCGTCCGCGAGGAAGGCGAGGACGATGTCGCGCGGGGGCTTGCGGCCGGTGCGCAGCCGGTCGCGGACGACCGCGAGGGTCATCGCGTCCATGTCCTTCATGTCGACGGCCCCACGGCCCCACACACAGCCGTCCGCGATCTCCCCGGAGAACGGGTGGTGCGTCCAGTCGGCCGCGTTGGCCGGTACGACGTCGGTGTGGCCGTGGATGAGCAGCGCCGGCCGGGACCGGTCCTCGCCCTCGATGCGCGCCACGGTGGAGGCGCGTCCCTTGTGCGACTCGAAGATCTGCGGCTCAAGCCCCACCTCGGCGAGCTTCTCGGCGACGTACTCGGCGGCCTTGCGTTCGCCGGGTCCCGAGTGGTCGCCGAAGTTGCTGGTGTCGATCTGGATGAGTTCGCGGCAGAGGTCCACGACCTCGTCCTCGCCGGTGACGCCCTTGGTCGTGTCCGTCCCGCTCACGGTGCTACCTCCCACTGTTCCTGCTGGTGGTCCTCCCCCATCCTCTCGCTCCCACCCGGTGCGCCCCAAGACCGGGCGGGGTCCGTCACACACCGTTCACGCGGCGACAGGGGGTGATCGGCCACCCCCGAAAGCCTGGTAATGTTTCCCTCGTCGCCACGGGGGGAACCCCGCGCGACAGACACCTTGTCCGGGTGGCGGAATGGCAGACGCGCTAGCTTGAGGTGCTAGTGCCCTTTATCGGGCGTGGGGGTTCAAGTCCCCCCTCGGACACTCGCTGAGACCCCACTTTATGTGGGGTTTTCTGCTTCCCCCCTTCACGTAGAGGTCTCCCGCCCGGGGGTTCGCACCGCCGTGGTGGACGCGCTGAAGGCGCGCCATCGGCCGGGATACCGTGATCGTCGATCGCCGCCGCTCCGCCAGGAGGACGTCGTCATGACCGCCGCACAGAACGCCCCCCAAGGACAGTCCGCAGCCGGCGAGCCGGTCTCCGGGGCCACCGCTCCGGCGCCGGATCCGACCGCAACCGCGCCCGCCCCCACGGCCGTTGCCCCGCTCGCGGCCGAACCGGCCGCCGGACCGGAGTCCTCCCCGGAACCGGAATCCGAGACGCAGCCCGACTCCGAGGCACAGCCCGACCCGGAGTCGCAGCCCCGATCCGCCCCCGAGGCACAGCCGGAGGTTGCCCGCGCCGTTGTCGCTGTAGGTGATGGCCACCTCGGCGAGTTCGGCGACGGTCATGCCCTCGGCCAGGTGTTCCCT
>NZ_JBSFDA010000333.1:0-4006 GCF_053593675.1 Streptomyces sp. NPDC002156
CGTAGCTGGCCACCCGGTGTCCGACGAGCGCGCAGACGCCCGCCGCCACCCCGAGGAACGCGCCCTCACCGCCCAGCCCCGTCATCCCGCCGACCTACCGACCGGCTACTCGGCCGCCGCGTCCGCCGCCTGGGCCCTGAGCGCGCGCTCGATGCCGGAGCGGGACTCCGAGACGAGGCGGCGCAGGGAGGCGTTCGGCTCGGCGGAGGCCAGCCAGGCGTCCGTCTTCGCCAGGGTGTCCTGGGACACCTGGATCGCCGGGTAGAAGCCGATGGCGATCTGCTGGGCGATCTCGTGCGAGCGTGAGTCCCAGGTGTCCTTGACCACCGCGAAGTACTTGTCGGTGTACGGCTCAAGGAGTTCGCGCTGGTCGGTCTGGACGAAGCCCCCGATCACCGCCTCCTGGACGGCGTTCGGCAGCTTGTCGGACTCGATGACCGACGCCCACGCCTCCGCCTTGGCCTCCGGCGTCGGACGGGCCGCCCGGGCCGTGGCGGCGTGCCGCTCACCGGCAGCCGTCTTGTCCCGCTCGTACTCGCCCGCGATCTGGTCCTCGTCGAAGCGCCCGACGGCCGCCAGCCGCTGCACGAACGACCAGCGCAGCTCGGTGTCGACGGTCAGCCCCTCGATCGTCTGCGTGCCCTCCAGGAGGGCGTCCAGCAGGTCCAGCTGCTCCGGCGTACGGGCCGTGGCCGCGAAGGCGCGGGCCCACGCCAGCTGGTGGTCGGAGCCCGCCTCGGCGGCCCGGAGGTGGGCCAGCGTGGCGTCCGTCCAGCGGGTCAGCAGGGCCTCGCGGGCGGTCGGGTCGGCGTACAGGTCGATCGCCAGCTTCACCTGCCGCTGGAGCGACTGCACGACGCCGATGTCCGACTCCTTGCCGATGCCCGACAGGACGAGGGAGAGGTAGTCGCGGGTGGGCAGTTCGGCGTCGCGGGTCATGTCCCAGGCGGAGGCCCAGCACAGCGCGCGCGGGAGTGAGGCCTCGAAGTCGCCCAGGTGCTCGGTGACGAAGGCGAGGGACTCGTCGTCCAGGCGGACCTTGGAGTAGGAGAGGTCGTCGTCGTTGAGCAGGATGACGTGCGGACGGCGCTTGCCCACCAGCTGCGGTACGACGGTCAGTTCGCCGTCGACATCCAGCTCGATCCGCCCGTCCTCGTCGTCGCGCAGCAGCTTGCCGGTCGCTTCGTCGAGGTCGTACAGACCGACGGCGATCCGGTGCGGCCGAAGCGTCGGCTCACCCTTCGCCCCTGCCGGGAGTGCGGGCGCCTCCTGCCGAATGGCGAAGGAGGTGATGACCCCGTCCGCGTCGGTCTCGATCTCGGGCCGCAGGATGTTGATGCCGGCCGTTTCCAGCCACGACTTCGACCAGGCCTTCAGATCGCGCCCGGAGGTCTCCTCCAGCGCGCCGAGCAGGTCGCTGAGCCGCGTGTTGCCGTACGCGTGCTGCTTGAAGTAGGCCTGCACGCCCGCGAAGAACGCGTCCATGCCGACGTACGCGACGAGCTGCTTGAGTACGGAGGCACCCTTGGCGTACGTGATGCCGTCGAAGTTGACGAGGACGTCGTCGAGGTCGCGGATCTCGGCCATGATCGGGTGGGTGGACGGCAGTTGGTCCTGGCGGTAGGCCCACGTCTTCATGGAGTTGGCGAATGTGGTCCAGGAGTGCGGCCAGCGCGAGCCGGGCGCGTAGGCCTGGCAGGCGATGGAGGTGTAGGTGGCGAACGACTCGTTCAGCCACAGGTCGTTCCACCACTCCATGGTGACGAGGTCGCCGAACCACATGTGCGCCAGCTCGTGCAGGATGGTCTCGGCGCGCACCTCGTAGGCGGCGTCGGTCACCTTCGACCGGAACACGTACTGGTCGCGGATGGTGACGGCACCCGCGTTCTCCATGGCACCGGCGTTGAACTCCGGCACGAACAGCTGGTCGTACTTCTTGAACGGGTACGCGTAGTCGAACTTCTCCTGGAACCAGGAGAATCCCTGCCGGGTCACCTCGAAGATGGCGTCGGAGTCGAGGAACTCGGCGAGCGAGGGCCGGCAGTAGATGCCCAGCGGCACGGTCTGCCCGTCGGCCTCGTACACGCTGTGGACCGAGTGATAAGGCCCGACGATGAGCGCGGTGATGTACGTCGAGATCCGGGGCGTCGGCTCGAAGCGCCAGACGTCGCCCTTGGGCTCGGGCGTCGGCGAGTTGGAGATGACGGTCCAGCCGGACGGCGCGGTCACCGTGAACTGGAAGGTCGCCTTGAGGTCGGGCTGCTCGAACGAGGCGAAGACGCGGCGCGCGTCCGGGACCTCGAACTGGGTGTAGAGATAGGCCTGCTGGTCGACGGGGTCGACGAACCGGTGAAGTCCCTCACCGGTGTTGGTGTAGGCGGCGTCGGCGACGACCCGAAGGACGTTGCGCCCGGCGAGCAGCCCCGGCAGGGCGATCCGGGAGTCCTTGAAGACCTCGTCGGGGTCGAGGGCGTCCCCGTTGAGCGTGACCTCGTGGAGGGTCGGGGCCACCAGGTCGATGAAGGACTCCGCGCCGGTCTCGGCGGAGTCGAAGCGCACCGTGGTCACGGACCTGTAGGTGCCGCCCTCCTGCGCGCCGGAGAGGTCGAGTTCGACCTCGTACGAGTCAACGGTGAGCAGCTTCGCCCGCGCTTGCGCCTCTTCGCGGGTCAGGTTTGTGCCAGGCACGCGGTCATCTCCTCGTATGTGTGGGTTGCGCCATCCTTCCATGGGATCCGTGGCCGACGCGATGTCCGGAACCCGCCGGTGAGCGGGCTGGACAGGCGCGAACGTGGAGTCATGACGACACACGCGACAACACACATCACGTACGCCGTACGACCCATTGATCCACTGATCTTGAAAGGGCTGCGTTCTGCTGACGATGCGGGGCGCGAGTTGGTTCCCCTGACGGACACGGAGGGCGGCTCGCCGCTGCGCTGCTGCCTGCGGCACAGCACCCCCGGGGAGCGGATCGCCCTCATCTCCTACGCCCCGCTGCGGCGGTGGGCGGCGGAGACGGGGGCGGAGCCCGGGCCGTACGACGAACAGGGTCCGGTGTTCATCCACGCGGAGGCGTGCGAGGGGCCGGTGGTGGCGGGGGAGGGGTTCCCGTTCGCGCGGGAGCGGCGGGTACTGCGGAGGTACTCCCGGGAGGGGCGGATCGTCGGGGGGCGGCTGGTGGAGGGTGACTTCGAGACGGCGTTCGAGGAGGCGTTCGCCGATCCGGAGGTGGCGGTGGTGCATGTGCGGGCGGTGGAGTACGGGTGCTTTCTGTATGAGGTGAGGCGGGGCTGAGGCGCCGACCAAGAGGCGAAAGGTAGTACTATTAGTAGCCTCCCTGTTCCTACCGTGCTACCTTTGAGGCATGAAGATCAGTGTGAGTCTGCCGGAGGACGATGTCACCTTCGTCGATGAGTACGCAGTCAAGAAGGCTGCGGAATCCCGGTCCGCCGTGATACATGCCGCCATTCAGATGCTGCGCGAGTCGGCACTCGAAGAGGAGTACCTCGCCGCATGGGACGAGTGGTATGCGAGCGAAGACGCGGAACTGTGGGACCGCACGGTGGGGGACGGCATCTCAGATGAATCGCGGTGAGATCTACTTGGTGGACCTCGACCCCGCAGTGGGTAGTGAGGCGAACAAGACGCGCCCGGCGATCCTTGTGACCAATAATGCCGCCAACCGCATGGCGGACCGCGCGGGGCGAGGTGTCCTGGCGGTGGTGCCGGTGACGTCGAACATCACGCATGTGCGGCCGTTCCAGGTGTTGTTGCATGCGGCCGAGTGCGGTCTGAGGGTGGACTCCAAGGCGCAGTGCGAACAGATCCGGGCCCTCGACTTCTCCAGGATCGGGCACCGCATCGGAACGGTGCCACCGCATGCGCTCAAGGAGATCGACCGGGCGCTTCGGCAGCAACTGGCGCTCTGACGCGTGAAAAAAGGGGGGTGTCTGGCCCGACCAGTAGTCGGAGTCGACGAAGCGTTCGCCGTGCCGGTTGACCT
>NZ_JBSFDA010000334.1:0-3989 GCF_053593675.1 Streptomyces sp. NPDC002156
GGGACTGCGTCCCCTGCACCCCGCTTGGGGGTGTGGGCCTGGGCGTTCGGCGGGGATGCGCCCCTGGGCCTCCCGTGCGGACTGCGCGTCCTCTGTGTCTCCGGGGTGCTACCTCTGGGCTGTCTCGGTCTGTTTCGGGTGGGTGGCCATGGTCCTCAGGGTTTCGAAGGCGGTGGCCGTCGGGCTGGCCGGTTCGGCTTGGTAGACGACCAGTTGCTGGTGTGGGGCTCCGTTGACCGTGAAGGCCGCGAATTTGATGTGCAGGTCGCCGACCTGGGGGTGTTTGAGGTGCTTGCCCTCTTGGGATTTGCCTTTCACGTCATGCCGCTGCCAGAGCTCGGCGAATTCCTTGCTCTGGGCGGAGAGTTGCGTCACGACTTCGGCGATTCGGGGTGATTCGGGGTCGTGGCCGTAGGCGGCCCGGATTTCGGCGGTGCAGGAATGCGCGGCCCGCTCCCATTCCTGGTAGAACTCGCGGCCCGCCGGGTCGACGAACACCATGCGGGCGAGGTTGTCGAACTCGTCGAACCCGCTGTGGAGGGCCATGGCCAGGGAGTTGCCCGCCATGATGTCGAGCGCCGGGCCGACGACGAAGGCCGGGGTGTGTTCCCATCCGTCCATCAGTTGCAGCAGTTGTTGGCTGACGGTCGTATCGCCGCGGTCGCGCGGGCGTTGCGAGGCGGTGAGGCAGAGGCGGTTGAGGTGGTCGGTGGCTTCCGCGTCCAGTTTCAGCGCCTGCGCCACGGCGTCCAGGACCTGCGGGGACGGGCTGTTCTCGCGGCCCTGTTCCAGCCTGATGTAGTAGTCGGAGCTGACTCCGGCGAGCAGCGCGACCTCCTCTCGGCGCAGGCCCGGCACCCGCCGTCGCCCGTGTTCGGGCAGACCCACGTCGTGCGGCTTCAGGGCTTCTCGGCGGGCTCTGAGGAAATCACCCAGGGGTGTCCCGTTGCTCATGCGGCAAGACTACAAACCTTCGCCCCCGTGAGGACCCCGCGATCCTGGGTGTAATACACCCACCGTCGGCAGAACTCCGCCCGCCCTTCTCCGCCTAGCCTTGACGGTATGGACAACGACATTCGGCATGACCCGGTTGGAGGGCTGGGTCGGTTCCTCCGCTCCCGTAGGGAACGTCTCAGCCCTGACGCTGCGGGACTGGCGGGACTGTCCGGTGCGGGTCGGCGAAGGGTGCCCGGTCTGCGGCGTGACGAGGTCGCGACGCTCGCCGGTGTCAGCCCGAGCTACTACAGCCGGCTGGAGCAGGGCCGTGAGCTGAGCCCCTCACGCCGAGTGCTGGAGGCTCTTGCCCGCGCGCTGTGCCTCGGGGACGAGGACAAGGGGGAACTCTTCCGGCTGGCGCAGCCGACGGCCCGCCGTACGAAGTCCCCGGTTCGGGTCGAGCGGGTCCGCCCGCACCTGCGGCAGCTGATCGAGAGCTGGACCAGTACACCGGCCTTCATCATCGGCCACGCCCAGGACCTGCTGGCCACGAACGCACTGGCCGACGCCCTCTACGGCGACTTCGCCCAGCACGACAACGTACTGCGCATGCTCTTCCTCGACCCCACGGCGAAGACCTTCTACCGGAACGCGGAGCGGGCCAGGCACCGTGCGGTCGCCGACCTTCAGCGGACCGCCGCGAGCACCCCCGAGGATCCCCGCATCCTGGAGCTGGTCGGTGAACTGTCGGTGCGCAGCGGTGAGTTCCGCGCTCTGTGGGCACGCGAGTACACCCGGGTCCCGCCCTACGACGTCAAGCATGTGCGCCACTCCGTCGTGGGAGACCTGGAGCTGCGGCACGAGGCGCTCAGCATCCGCAGCGTCCCAGGACAGCAGCTCGTCGTCCTCCAGGCCGAGCCCGGCTCCCCCTCCGCCGACGGGCTGGCCCTGCTGGGCTCCGTCAGCGCACCCGAAGCGCCTCGCCTTTCCTAGCCTTTCCTAGGTGTGGGACTCCCAGGAAAAGCGCGGCCTTCATCACTCCCGGGCCGATGGGCAGACTCGAGTTCGTCAACAGGAAATCCCCGAAAAGGGGATCCGAAAAAGACGAAAGAGGTTTTCCCATGGCTACGTGGTTCGTCACCGGCGCCTCCCGTGGAATCGGGGCGGAAATCGCCCGTGCCGCCCTGGCGGGAGGCAACGATGTCGTGGTCGCCGTACGGAATCCGGAGCGTGTGCCGGACGATCTGAAGAACTCCGACAAGGTCTTCGCGGTCGCCCTGGACGTCACGGACAACGACAGCATCCCGCAGGCGGTCGAAGCCGCCGTGGAGCGGTTCGGCGGCGTCGACGTCCTCGTCAACAACGCCGGCCGGGGTCTGCTCGGCGCGCTGGAGGAGATCACCGACGCGGAGGCCAGGTCGCTGTTCGACCTCAACGTCTTCGGGCTGATCAACGTCACCCGCGCCGTGCTGCCCGTGATGCGCAAGCAGGGCTCGGGCCGGCTGGTGCACATCGGTTCCCGCTCCGGGTTCGAGGGCGAGCCCGGTGTCAGCCTGTACTGCGCGTCGAAGTTCGCCGTCGCCGGCATCAGCGAGGCGCTCTCCGTCGAGATGGCCCCGTTCGGGATCCAGTCGATGGTCGTCGAACCGGGCGTCTTCCGTACGGACTTCCTCGACACCAGTTCCCTGTCGGTCGCCGCGGACCGTATCGCCGACTACGACGACACCCCGGCGCACGTGACGCTGGACTGGATCGACCGGGCCAACCACGCCCAGCTCGGCGACCCGGTCAAGGGTGCCGCGCTCATCGTCGAGGCCGCCTCCACGGAGAAGCTGCCCACGCATCTCTACCTCGGGCGCGACACCTTGGAGCGGCTGGACGTCAAGTATCAGCAGGCGCAGGAGGATCTTGCCGCCTGGCGCGAGAAGTCCGCCGCCACCGGCCACGACGACGTCGCCTGACGCATCGCCAGAGATCGGTCCCGGGAACCCGTAAATCGGTCCCAGAAACCGTCCCCAGCAAAGAGATTGAGGTTTTGTGATGTCCGCTGCCCTGCTCACTGGCACGCCCCTGGCCGGTCGTGTCGCCGTCGTCTCCGGTGCCTCCAGCGGCATGGGTGCCGTCACCGCCCGGCGCCTCGCCGAACTCGGCGCCACCGTGGTCGTGTTGGCCCGACGGAAGGAGCGTCTCGACAGTCTGGTCAAGGAGATCGAGGCCGGTGGCGGCTCCGCGCTCGCCCCGGCCGTCGACGTGACCGACCGTGCCGCTGTCCAGAGCGCCGCCGACCAGGTCGCCGCACGCTTGGGCAAGGCCGACCTCGTGTTCAACAACGCCGGGGTCCAACTCATCTCCGGGATCGAGGAGTTGAAGGTCGACGACTGGCAGCGCCAGATCGACCTCAACATCGGCGGCCTGATGAACGTCATCGCCGCGTTCCTCCCCCACCTCACCGACTCCGCCGCCCAGGGCAGGCCCGCCGACCTGATCAACACCTCGTCGATCGCGGCGACCCGCATCCTGGCGAAGTTCTCCGTCTACTCCGGCACCAAGGCGTACATCAGCCATCTCACCCGGCTGCTCCGCGTCGAGCTCGGTCCCAAGATGGTCCGCGTGGCCACCATCGAGCCCGGCATGGTCGAGACCGAACTCCCCGACCATGTCACCGACCCGGACGCCTCCAAGCTGATGGCCGACCTCATCCACGACATCGACTGTCTGCAGTCCGCGGACATCGCGGAGACCGTCGCCTTCATGGCCGCCGTCCCGCGCCACGTCAACCTCACCGAGATCACCGTCCTGCCCACCGCACAGGCCATCTGAAGTCCGTCCCGTCATGGCGGGGGAGGAACAGCATCCGGCTGTTCCTCCCCCGCCATTGCGTGTTGGTCGAGACGGGCGGCAGAAGACCGCGTGCCGACCGAGCCCGGTGGCGACGGCCTGGGCGCCGATCTGCGGGAGCACGGCGGCGGCGAACATGCCGCTGGTCCGCTTCTTTTTCTCGCCCCCGCCGCCCCTACCCATTCCCATCCCTCGGGGGCTCCGCCCCCGAACCC
>NZ_JBSFDA010000335.1:0-3892 GCF_053593675.1 Streptomyces sp. NPDC002156
GTCATGATCGCCACCTCGCTTGTGTGTCGACGGTTGTCGGGGTCACGGCATGAGTTGGTACTCAGGGAAGTTTCCGGGCAGCCGCTCCCCCACCGGGCCCTGGGTCACCGCGCGTACCAGCAGCTCACCGCCGACGAACGCACCGCGCCAGGACGCGCCGAAGCCGCCGAACAGCTCGTCGCGGTCGCCTCGCGAACGCGGTTTGCCGTGGCCGACCTTGAAGGCGCGGATCTGCGGGGCGAGCCGGTCGAAGGTCGCCCGGTCGTCCGTGGAGAGCGTGGCCACCAGCGCGCCGTTCGAGGCGTTCATCGCGGCCAGCAGCTCCGCCTCGGTGTCGACGAGGACGATGGTGTCGACCGGCCCGAACGGCTCCGCGTGGTGCAGCGGCGAGGACGGCGGCGGGTTCAGGAGGGTGACCGGTTGGACGTACGCCGATGTGTCCTGGCCGGGCAGGAAGCGGGCGTCCGCCAGGCTCCCCCGGTGTACGGGTACGGCGCCGCGGTCGATGGCCTCGGCGATCTGGTCGTGCAGTTCCTTCGCCTTGGCCGCGTTGATCACGGGCCCGAAGTCCAGTGCCGGGTAGGGGTCGTCGGCGTTCGCGACGGCGAGCGGGTGTCCGACGCGCAGGGTGCGCACCGCCGGGAGGTAGGCGGCCAGGAACTCGTCGAACAGCTGCCGTTGGACGACGAAGCGCGGGTACGCCGTACAGCGCTGTTTGCCGTAGTCGAAGAGCTTGGGGACGACGGCCTTGAGGGCGTCCCAGTCCGAGTAGTTCCAGATGCCCCAGGTGTTGAGCCCTTCCTGTTCGAGTACATGACGCTTGCCGAGGTCGGCGACGGCCGTGGCCACCGCCGCGCCGGTGTCGCGACCGCCGACGAAGGAGACACAGCCGATCTCGGGCGCCCGCACCAGCGCCTCGGACAGCTCTCCCCCGCTGCCGCTGACGAGGGTGACGGGAATCCCCTCGCGGGCGGCGAGCGCGCAGGCCAGGGTCAGACAGGCGACACCGCCGTCGGTCGGGGTCTTGGCGATGACCGCGTTGCCTGCCAGTGCCTGTACCAGCAATGCGTGAACGAGCACGCTCATCGGGTAGTTCCAGCTGGCGATGTTGGACACCGGGCCGTCCAGCGGACCCCGGTCGGCGACCATCGGCTCGATGCCGTCGACGTACCAGCGCACCCCGTCGATGGCCCGGTCGACGTCCGCCTGCGCGAGCCGCCACGGCTTGCCGATCTCCCACACGAGCAGGAGTGCGAGGAGTTCGCGGTGCTGGGTGAGGGCGTCGAGGGTGGCCGCGACGCGGGCGCGGCGCTCGTCGAGCGGGATGTGCCGCCAGGCGCGGTGCTGGTCGAGGGAGGCGCGTACGGCCTGGTGGGCGACGTCCCGGTCGAGGCGCGGCGGGCCGGCGATGGGGCTGCCGTCGACGGGGCTGGTGGCGGGCAGGGCCCGGCCATCGGCCTGCCAGGCGGAGTTCCAGAGGTTGAGGACGCGGTCGTCGCGGAACGCCTCGGGGGCGACGGCGAGGCATCGCTGCCAGGCGTCGGTCCAGGACGTACCGGACTTCAGCACGAGGTGGGTGGAGTTGAGGGTGGTTGCCATTCGGTGTCTCCGCTCTCGGTGCACAGTCGGGGGCGGGGGTGAGGTACAGGTGGCGTGGCGGTACAGGAGGGGTGCGATGGCGCCGTACGGTCCGGCGCGGTCATCGCCTGTCAGTCGCGGGATGCGTCAATGGGAGGCGTCGCGGTCGGCTTCCAGCAGGGCGAGTACCAGGCGTGCCGTCTCGGTCGGGGTGGTTCCCACCTGGACGCCGGCCGCCTCCAGCGCTGCCTTCTTCGCCTGCGCCGTGCCCGCCGAACCGGACACGATGGCGCCCGCATGTCCCATGGTTCGGCCCTCGGGCGCGGTGAAGCCGGCGATGTAGCCGACGACGGGCTTGGTGACGTGCTTCTTGATGTACGCGGCGGCGCGTTCCTCCGCGTCGCCGCCGATCTCCCCTATGAGGACGACGAGTTCGGTGTCGGGGTCGTCCTGGAAGGCAGCCAGGCAGTCGATGTGGGTGGTGCCGACGACGGGGTCGCCGCCGATGCCCACGCAGGTGGAGAAGCCGATGTCCCGCAGCTCGTACATGAGTTGGTAGGTGAGCGTGCCCGACTTGGACACCAGGCCGATACGGCCCGGCTTCGTGATGTCGGCGGGGATGATGCCCGCGTTCGACTGGCCGGGCGTGATCAGCCCCGGGCAGTTGGGACCGACGATCCGGGTGCCCTTCTCCTTCGCGTACGTGGTGAAGGCGACGGTGTCGTGGACGGGGATGCCCTCGGTGATGACGACGGCGAGTCCGATGCCGGCGTCGGCCGCTTCGACGACGGCCGCCTTGGCGAAGGCCGGCGGCACGAAGACGACGGTGACGTCGGCTCCGGTAGCCCGTATACCGTCGGCGACCGACCCGAACACGGGCACAACTCGGTCGTCGAAGTCGACGGTGCGGCCGGCCTTGCGCGGGTTGACGCCGCCGACGACGTTCGTGCCGGCCGCGAGCATGCGGCGGGTGTGCTTCATGCCCTCGCTGCCGGTCATGCCCTGGACGAGGATCCTGCTCTCCTTGGTGAGGTAGATCGCCATGTTCCGTCTCCTCAGGCCGCGTTGGCGAGTTGGGCGGCTCGGCGGGCGGCGCCGTCCATGGTGATGGCCTGCTGGACCAGCGGGTGGGCGTACTCGTCGAGGACGGCCCGCCCACGCGCCGCGTTGTTGCCGTCGAGGCGCACGACGAGCGGCTTGGTCAACTGGACGGCGTCCAGGGCCTGCACAATGCCGTCGGCGACCGCGTCGCACGCCGTGATCCCGCCGAAGACGTTGACGAACACCGACCTCACATCCGGGTCGGAGAGGATGACGGACAGCCCGTCGGCCATGATGCGGGCTGACGCCCCGCCGCCGATGTCGAGGAAGTTGGCGGGGCGGGCGCCGCAACCGGCGACCACGTCGAGGGTCGACATGACCAGGCCGGCGCCGTTGCCGATGATGCCGACCTCGCCGTCGAGCTTCACGTAGTTGAGGCCCTTCGCGGCGGCCGTCGCCTCCAGCGTGCCCTGGTGCTCCACCTCCTCCGCTCCCCAACGCGCCTGCCGGAAGCGGGCGTTGTCGTCGAGAGTGACCTTGCCGTCGAGGGCGAGAAGCTGCCCCTGCCGGGTGCGGACGAGCGGGTTGACCTCGACGAGGACGGCATCCTCGCGCACGAGCACCTGCCACAGCCGTACGAGGACATCGGCGGCCTGCGGTGGCAGCCCGGCGGCCTCGGCGATCTCCTGCGCCTTCGCGAAGGTCACGCCCTCGGCCGGGTCGATGTGCGTACGGACCACCGCCTCCGGTCGAGCCGCGGCGACCTCCTCGATCTCCGTGCCGCCCTCGGCGGAGGCGATCGCGAGAAAGCGGCCCGCCGTGCGGTCGAGGACGTAGGAGACGTAGAACTCGCTCTCGATGTCCACGGGTTGGGCCAGCATGACCTTGCCGACCGTGTGGCCCTTGATGTCCATGCCGAGTATCTGACGTGCCGTGAGTTCCGCGGCGGCCGGATCGGCGGCGAGCCGCACACCGCCCGCCTTGCCCCGGCCCCCGGTCCTGACCTGTGCCTTGACGACGACGCGACCGCCGAGCTTCCGGGCCAACTCCCTTGCTTCCTCAGGCGAGTCGGTGACCCCCGCCCGCGGTACGAGGATGCCGTGTTCTTCGAAGAGTCCGCGGGCTTGATGCTCGTACAGGTCCATGATTCGGCTCCCGTCTTAAAAGTGCTGCACGCCCCCTGGACATCACCCATCGGATGCGGGATAACAATCTTCATACAGTATTCGTCGACTGTATGCAATGTGCCAAGCGAGGTGACCCTGATGGCAAT
>NZ_JBSFDA010000336.1:0-3858 GCF_053593675.1 Streptomyces sp. NPDC002156
GTGGTTCTTCCGCGGTACGCCGCTGCTGGTGCAGCTGATCTTCTGGTTCAACCTGGCCCTTCATGATCATCGCATTGCAGTCTTGTGGCGCGTGTGCCCGGAGCGTCGACAGGGCGAGAAGGTGGGGGCACAGTGAACTCCGTTGCTGCGCAAGCGCTTTCTACTCCTTGCGACTGTCTACGGAGGACCTGTGCATTCCAGTCGACGCCGAAGAACCGGCGCCGTCATCGCCGCGATCCTGACGGCCGGGGCGCTCTCCGCGCCCGCCGGGCATGCGGCCGAGCCCCCGCGCCGGGTGGTCGAGAACCTCGACCGAGGCCTGGTCGCCGTACCGTCCGGAAACGGCACCTTCCTCAGCTGGCGGCTGCTCGGCACCGAGTACGCGCGCCAGGGCAACGCCATCGCCTTCAACGTGTACAAGGGCGGACGCCGCCTCAACACCGCGCCGATCGTCAGGTCCACGACGTACCAGGACAACAGCCGGGGCGCGGGCGCCTACAGTGTCCGGGCGGTCGTCAACGGGCGGGAGTCGCGGCCGAGTTCGGCGCTCACGTTCGACAAGGGGTATGCGGAGATCCCCCTCGCCACCGCCGACGGCTACAGCGTGCAGCACGCCTGGCCCGGCGACCTCGACGGCGACGGGCGCTATGAACTCGTCGTCAGCAGACTCTCCCAAACCCGGGACAGGCCCGACCTGTTGGAGGCGTACGCGCTCACCGGCGAGCGGCTGTGGCGGGTCGATCTCGGCCCCGGTTCCTACACCCAGGTCGGCGGAAACGGCGCCAACGACCCTGCCCCCGCGGCGATCAGCGGTTCCACGGCCATCGGCGGCTACCGCAACGACGACAACGTCACGGTGTACGACCTCGACGGCGACGGCAGGGCCGAGGTGCTGGTGCACACGGCCGACGGCACCACCCTCGCGGACGGTAGCGAGGTCACCGCCAACTCGCCCGCCGAGCAGTTCATTTCGGTGATCGACGGCGCCACGGGAACCGAACGCACCCGTCGGCCCGTGCCCGACGACCTGGTGGCCGACGGCCCGTCCGGCGGCCACTTCGGCATCGCCTATCTCGACGGCGAACACCCCAGCCTCGTAACGAAGTTGGTCACCCGAGTCGGCGCCCGGCGCGGCGCGTTCCGCATCCTCATCCAGAGCTGGGACTTCAACGGCCAGGACTTGACGAGGCGTTGGAAGTACGCGGTCCCGGCGGCGAGCGGCGCGACCAGTTTCCACCAGATCCGGACCGTCGACGTCGACCAGGACGGCCGGGACGAGATCGCCGACGGCAACTACGTGGTCAACAGCGACGGCACGCTCCGGTACGTCGTCGACGGCGCCGGACACGGCGACCGCTTCGACATCGCCGACCTCGATCCCGACCGCCCCGGTCTGGAGGGATTCGCCATCCAGCAGGCCGAGTTGGGTGTCGTACCGAAGTTCCCCTGGTACTACTACGACGCCGACACCGGTGAGCGTCTGGTGACCGGGCAGCACCCGGCGAGCTGGGAGAACGACACCGACATCGACGTCGGCCGGGGCAACGCCGCCGACATCGACCCCGGTCACCCCGGCTACGAGTACTGGACCTCCACCGCCGATGTCACGGCCCCCGGCGCGGGCGTACGCAACGTCCAGGACGGCAAGGTCTCCACGACCACGCCGAGCGTCAACTTCCGAATCTGGTGGGACGGCGACAAGGCGGCCGAACTCCTCGACTACACGCACGTGGAGAAGTGGGACCCGAAGGCGGAGACGAGTACGAGGATCTTCGAGCCGTCCGGGGTCGTCTCCGGCCCGCGCAACGCAACCCCTTTCTACGGCGACCTGATCGGCGACTGGCGCGAGGAGATCCTCGCCGAGACCGCCGACCACACCGCACTGCGCCTCTACACCACCACCGAGCCGACGCGGACGCGCGTCTACACGCTCGCCCAGAACCCCGCGTACCGCCTCGGCTGGACCGTGCGCGGCTATCTCCAGTCGACGTACACGGACTACTACCTCGGCACCGAGACCCGCAGGGTGCCGAAGCCCTCGATCACGACCACCAAGGGAGCTGCCTCGTGACGACCACCCGTAGAGCCTTCGGAGCCCTGGCCGTCGGCGGGGCGCTGGCGGCCCTGGCCCCGGCCGGCCAGGCGAGTGCCTCGCCGGGCCACCACCGCGGACGGCTCATCGCCCGCGACGACTTCCGGCACGGCCTGGGCCAGTGGGCCGCCGAACTCCAGGACGGCGGCAGCGTCACGGCGGCCCGGGGCGTGCTGGAGGTCGACGTACCGAGCGGCGCGACGATCTGGTTCAAGCGGAGGCTGAAAGGGCCGTACGTCATCGAGTACACGGCGACGCCGGTCTCGGCCGGCGGGGTCAACGACCGCGTGTCCGACCTCAACAACTTCTGGAACGCCGTCGACGTCCGCTCCCCGGACGACCTCTTCGCCACCCCTCGGGGCGGCGCCCTCGCGGAGTACGACTACCTCAAGACGTACTACGTCGGCTACGGCGCCAACACCAACACGACGACGCGGCTGCGCCGTTACGTCGGTGAGGCCGGTGTGCGCCCGCTGATCTACGATTACACGGAGCCGCTGCTGGTCCCGAACGAGCCGCATCGGGTGCGGATCGTCTCGGCCGGTTCGACGGTCCGCTGGTGGAACAACGGGCGGCTCGTCTTCGACTACAGCGACCCCGAGCCGTACACGAGTGGGCACTTCGCCTTCCGTACGACGTGGAGCCATTTCCGGATCACCGATTTCAGCGTCCGTGAGCTGCGTCTCCCTATTATTCCGGGTTGACCAATACTTGACGAGTGGCTTATCTCACCGCGAGTCAACCCTTTCCTACGGTCGCGTAGCTCACATCGGTAGGTGAATCATGGACCGATGTGGCAGACGATTCGAAGAATGACAGCAGAGCAGTGATCGGGTCGTACGTGGCGGTGGGGGACAGCTTCACCGAAGGCGTCGGCGACCCCGGCCCCGACGGGGCGTTCGTCGGCTGGGCCGACCGGTTCGCGGTACTGCTCGCGGACCGGCGCCCGGAAGGCGACTTCGACTACACCAACCTCGCGATACGCGGAAGGCTGCTCGACCAGATCGTGGCCGAGCAGCTTCCGCAGGCCAGGGAACAGGCGCCGGACCTGGTCTCCTTCTGTGCGGGCGGCAATGACGTCATCCGGCCCGGCAGCGACCCCGACGAACTCGCCGAGCGCTTCGAGCGGGCGGTCGTCGACCTCACGTCGGCGGTCGGCACGGTCATGGTGACGACGGGATTCGACACCCGTAACGTCCCGGTGCTGAAGCACATGCGCGGCAAGATCGCGACGTACAACGGCCATATCAGGGCCATCGCCGACCGCTACGCCTGTCCGGTGCTCGACTTGTGGTCCCTGAAGACGATTCAGGACCGCAGGGCTTGGGACGGCGACCGGCTGCACCTCTCTCCCGAGGGCCACACGCGCGTGGCGCTGCGCGCGGGCCAGGTCCTCGGCCTGGAGGTCCCGGCCGACCCGGACCAACCTTGGCCCGCGCTGCCGCCCCGAGGCACCTTGGAGATCCGCCGCGACGACGTCCACTGGGCGCGGGAGTACCTGGTGCCGTGGATCGGGCGGCGGCTGCGGGGCGAGTCGTCGGGGGATCATGTGACGGCGAAGGGGAGTCTGTCGCCGGACGACATCAAGAGTCGGATCGATTGGGTTGCGTGAGGGGATCGGTTTAGGGCTTGGGGCGCTGTCTGGGTGCGGGTGCGGGTGTGTGGCCTTCGGTGCCTTTGAGTGCCGGTCCAGGTCATCCCAGCCCGTCCGGCGTTTGAGGACGAGGCCGTTCAGGCCGATAGCGGGGGTCTGGGGGCGGCAGCCC
>NZ_JBSFDA010000337.1:0-3856 GCF_053593675.1 Streptomyces sp. NPDC002156
GCCCCCGTCCGCCGGACGGGGCCGACGACGTTCGCGGACCTGGCTGATCCTGGGTGCAGACATACGCGCGAGTAGTTAGCAAAGTGCCGGATTGCCCACCCGAATAGGGTGGGAAGGCTCCCTCGGTACACGACTCAGTACGCCCGCTGGACACCCCTCCCCACATCCATCCGCCCACCCACGTTGACGCGGACAGGAGCGGTCATGCCCGCCACGCACCACTCGGCAGCACGCCCAACGCCCACCACCGGCATACCCCCGACGGACACCGTCGTCCCGCCGGCAGCACACCAGGGGACACCCTCCCCGGCCCCGGAGAAACCCTCCTCGGCCCTGGAGACACCCTCCCCGGCCCCGAAGAAGTCCTCCGAGACGCCACCGGAGAGCTCCTCCGCCACCCGGTCCACGGCTCCGGAGACGCCCTCCGCCGCCCGGTCCACAGTTCCGGAGACGCCCTCCGCCGCCCGGTCCACAGTTCCGGAGACGCCCTCCGCCGCCCGGTCGACGGCTCCGGAGAAACCCTCCACCACCGCTCCGACAGCCCCCGGCAAGCCCTCAAGCACCGCGCCGACCGCCCCCGACGCGCCCTCAAGCGCTGCTTCGGCAGACCCGGACGCGCCCCTCACCGCCGCCGCACCGCCGCCTGTGGACACACCGGCCGTCGCCGACCGGCCGGACTCGGACACCTCGGCCGGCAGGGCCCGACCGACGCCGAACACGCCCTCTGCCACCGGCCAACATTCCTCGAACGCACCGGCCACCGCCGGCAAACGCGCCCCGAAGACACCTCCCGCCGCCGCCCCGTCGACCGCGAACCCCACGCGGATCACGAGTCCGGCCCCGGAACCCCGGCCCCTCCCCGTTCCCGCCCCCTTCACCGAGGGCACCGCGGTCGGCCGTATCCCCGTCCTGGATGTCCGCCCCCTCGTCCTGAACGGGCGGCGCCCGGCGAAGGCGGTGGTCGGGGAGGCCTTCGAGGTGTCGGCCACCGTGTTCCGCGAGGGCCATGACGCCGTCGCCGCGAACGTCGTGCTCCGGGATCCGAAGGGCCGTACCGGCCGCTGGACGCCGATGCGTGAACTCGCCCCGGGTACCGACCGCTGGGGCGCCACCGTCGAGGCCGACGCGCCCGGTGAGTGGACGTACACCGTGGAGGCGTGGGGCGATCCGATCAGCACCTGGCGGCATCACGCGGGCATCAAGATCCCGGCCGGGATCGACACGGAGCTGGTGCTGGAGGAAGGCGCGCAGCTGTACGAGCGTGCCGCCACCGGCGTACCGAAGAACAAGGGCAAGCGGGAGGTGATCCTGAGCGCCGCCGAGGCCCTCCGGGACACCGAACGACCGCCTGCGGCACGGCTTGCCGCGGCCCTCACACCGGCCGTGAACAAGGTCCTGCGCCGGCATCCGCTGCGTGAACTGATCACCGCGAGTGAGCCGTTGACGCTCGTCGTGGAGCGGGAGCGGGCCCTGTACGGGGCCTGGTACGAGTTCTTCCCCCGCTCCGAGGGCACCGTGCAGCAACCCCACGGCACGTTCCGCACGGCCGCGCGGCGGCTGGCGTCGATCGCCGCGATGGGCTTCGACGTCCTCTACCTCCCCCCGATCCACCCCATCGGCCACACCTTCCGCAAAGGCCCCAACAACACCCTCTCCGCCACCCCGGAGGATGTCGGGGTGCCGTGGGCGATCGGCTCCGAGGACGGCGGCCACGACGCCGTCCACCCGGACCTCGGCACGCTGGCCGACTTCGACTTCTTCGTCGCCGAGGCCGCCCGCCACGGCCTGGAGGTCGCCCTCGACTTCGCGCTGCAGTGCTCCCCCGACCACCCCTGGGTGCAGAAACACCCGCAGTGGTTCCACCACCGCCCGGACGGCACGATCGCGTACGCGGAGAACCCGCCGAAGAAGTACCAGGACATCTACCCCATCGCCTTCGACGCCGACCTCCCCGGCCTGATCGCGGAGACGGTGCGGGTGCTGCGGCACTGGATGGACCACGGGGTGCGGATCTTCCGCGTCGACAACCCGCACACCAAACCCGTCGTCTTCTGGGAACAGGTCATCGCGGACATCAACCGCACCGACCCCGACGTCATCTTCCTGGCGGAGGCGTTCACCCGGCCCGCGATGATGCACACCCTGGCCCAGACCGGCTTCCAGCAGTCCTACACCTACTTCACCTGGCGCACCACCAAGACCGAACTCACCGAATACCTCACCGAACTGTCCGGTGACGCGGCCGCGTACATGCGCCCGAACTTTTTCGTCAACACCCCCGACATCCTCCACGCGTACCTTCAGCAGGGCGGGCGCCCGGCATTCGAGGCCCGTGCCGTCCTGGCCGCCACCCTCTCCCCCACCTGGGGCGTCTACAGCGGCTACGAACTCTGCGAGAACACCCCTCTGCGCGAGGGCAGCGAAGAATACCTGGACTCCGAGAAATACCAACTGCGTACCCGTGATTGGGAGTCGGCGGAACGTGACGGACGTAGCATCGCGCCATTGATAGCCACGCTCAACGCGATCCGGCGGCGCAGCCCGGCCCTGCGGCAGCTGCGCGACCTCCATTTCCACCACGCGGATCAGGAGGCGGTGATCGTCTACTCGAAACGCCGGGGATCGAACACGGTTCTGGTGGTCGTGAACCTCGACCCTCACCACACCCAGGAGGCGACGGTCTCGTTGGACATGCCGCAACTCGGCCTGGACTGGCACGAGTCCGTGCCGGTACGCGACGAGCTGACCGGCGAGACCTACCCATGGGGCAGGACGAACTATGTGCGCCTGGAACCGGGCACTCGCCCCGCGCACATCCTGACCGTCCTGCGACCGTCCACCCCGCAGATCGGAGGGTCACCCACAACATGATCGTCAATGAGCCTGTCCCGGACACCTTCGAGGACACTCCCGCCAAGGACCGGGACCCCGAGTGGTTCAAACGCGCCGTCTTCTACGAGGTCCTCGTCCGCTCCTTCCAGGACAGCAACGGTGACGGCGTCGGCGACCTCAAGGGCATCACGGCCAAACTCGACTACCTCCAGTGGCTCGGCATCGACTGCCTCTGGCTGCCACCCTTCTTCAAATCACCGCTCCGTGACGGCGGTTACGACGTCTCCGACTACACCGCCGTCCTCCCCGAATTCGGCGACCTCGCCGACTTCGTCGAATTCGTCGACGCCGCCCACCAACGCGGCATGCGCGTCATCATCGACTTCGTCATGAACCACACCAGCGACCAGCACCCGTGGTTCCAGGAGTCGAGGAACGATCCCGAAGGCCCGTACGGCGACTACTACGTCTGGGCCGACAAGGACGACCAGTACCAGGACGCCCGGATCATCTTCGTCGACACCGAGGCCTCCAACTGGACCTTCGACCCGGTCCGCAAGCAGTACTACTGGCACCGCTTCTTCTCCCACCAACCCGACCTCAACTACGAGAACCCGGCGGTGCAGGAGGAGATCATCTCCGCGCTGCGGTTCTGGCTCGACCTGGGCATCGACGGCTTCCGTCTCGACGCGGTTCCGTACCTCTACCAGGCCGAGGGCACCAACTGCGAGAACCTCCCGGCGACGCACGAGTTCCTCAAACACGTGCGCAAGGAGATCGACGCCCACTACCCGGACACCGTGCTGCTGGCGGAGGCGAACCAGTGGCCCGAGGACGTCGTCGACTACTTCGGCGACTACCGCAGTGGCGGCGACGAATGCCATATGGCGTTCCATTTCCCGGTCATGCCGCGCATCTTCATGGCCGTGCGCCGTGAATCGCGCTACCCGGTCTCGGAAATCCTCGCGAAGACCCCCGCCATTCCCTCGAACTGCCAGTGGGGCATCTTCCTGCGCAACCACGA
>NZ_JBSFDA010000338.1:0-3836 GCF_053593675.1 Streptomyces sp. NPDC002156
GTCGAGTCGCATCAGAGAGTCAACGGTCTTGGGCGTCGGGTCGAGAATGTCGATCAGGCGCTTGTGCGTGCGCATCTCGAAGTGCTCGCGCGACGGCCGTCGTCGCGCTGCTCGTCCTGGTCGCGCTCGCCGCGCCGCTGTTCACCGCGATCGAGGGCCAGGACCCGACCACGTACCACCCCGATCTCATCGACTCCGCGCGCGGGGGCGTGCCGATCGGCTCCTTCGGGGGCATCAGCGGCGACCACTGGCTCGGTGTCGAGCCGCAGACGGGGCGCGATCTGTTCGCCCGGCTCGTCTACGGAGCCCGGGTCTCGCTGGGTGTCGCGCTCGCGGCGACCCTCGTCCAGGTGTTGATCGGTGTCGTGGTCGGCATTGCGTCCGCCCTGGGCGGTCAATGGGTTGATCAACTCTTGAGCCGTCTCACCGATGTCATCATCGCTCTGCCACTCATGATCATGTCGTTGGCCCTGCTGGCGATCGTGCCCACCAGCTTCCCGAGGTCCGTGCTCGTCGCCCTGGTCATCGGGCTGATCGCCTGGGGCGGGGTCGCGAAGATCGTGCGCGCCCAGACGCTCACCCTCAAGCAGCTGGACTATGTGGCCGCGGCCCGGCTCAGCGGCTGGGGTTCCTGGCGGATCGCCCGCCGCGAACTGCTGCCCGGCCTCGCCGCGCCCGTCATCACGTACGCCGCGCTGCTCTTCCCGTCGAACATCACGGTCGAGGCCGCCCTGTCCTTCCTCGGGGTGGGTGTGAAGCCGCCGACGCCGTCCTGGGGGCAGATGATCACCGCGGCCGACGTCTGGTATCAGGCGGCCCCGCAGTATCTGCTGCTGCCTGCGGGCGCGCTCTTCGTGACCGTCCTCGCCCTCACTGTCCTCGGCGACGGCGTACGCACCGCCCTTGATCCGCGCGCGGCCTCGCGACTGCGCATCGGGACGGGGCGCAGGCGCGAGGCCAAGGTCACGACGGACAGGGCCGCCACAGAGGATCAGGGGGCCGGGGCATGAACATCTCCGGTTTTGGCGGGTTCGTCGCCCGCCGTGTCGTCGGCGCGCTCGTCACCCTCCTCGCCATCTCTGTGATCATCTACGTCGTCTTCTACGTCGCCCCCGGCAACGTCGCCCAGATCACCTGCGGCCCGCGCTGTTCCCCCGCCCAGGTGCACCAGGTCGCCGAGCAACTGCGCCTCGACGACCCGCTGTACCTGCGCTACTGGCACTTCCTGGAGGGCATCTTCGTCGGCCAGGACTACTCGACCGGTACGTCCGTCCAGCACTGCTCGGCGCCCTGCCTCGGCCTGTCGTACCAGACCGACCAGCAGGTCACCGAGCTGATCCTGGCGAAGCTGCCGGTCACCGGCTCGCTCGCGCTCGGTGCGATGGCGCTGTGGCTGCTCATCGGCGTCGGCACCGGAGTGCTCTCCGCCTGGCGGCGCGGCCGGCCCACCGAGCGCATCCTGACCGGCCTCACCCTGGCGGGCACGGCCACGCCCGTCTTCGTGATCGGCCTGATCCTGATGATCGTCGTCTGCGGTCAGTTGGAGCTGCTGCCGTTCCCGCAGTACGTGCCCTTCGCCGACGACCCCGAGCAGTGGGCCTGGAACCTGCTGCTGCCCTGGCTGTCGCTCGCGCTCATCGAGTCCGCCAAGTACGCCCGCCTGACCAGGGCGTCGATGCTGGAGACGCTCGCCGAGGACCACGTACGCACCTTCCGCGCCTACGGCGTCGGGGAGCGGTCCATCATCGGGCGGCACGCCTTGCGTGGTGCGGTGGCGCCCCTGATCGCCCTGAACGCCACGGACTTCGGATCGATGTTCGGCGGCGCCGTGCTGACCGAGAGGCTCTTCGGGCTGCCCGGCCTCGGACACGAACTCGTCGAGGCGGTCAAGGTCGTCGACCTGCCGGTGGTCGTCGGGATGGTCCTGGTCACCGGATTCTTCGTGGTCATCGCCAATGCCGTCGCGGATGTGCTGTACGCGGTGGCCGATCGACGGGTGGTGCTCGTATGAGCCTGGACAAGGCCTCAAATGAGGCTCAGGTGGAAAGCCCGCAGGACGTGGCTGACGCGGCTCTCGTGGAGGTCGACGACCTGACGGTCGCCTTCGGCTCCCTGCGGGCCGTGGACGGGCTGTCGTTCCGGCTCGCGAAGGGCGCCGCGCTGGGCCTGGTCGGCGAGTCCGGCTCGGGCAAGTCCACGGTCGCGTCCGCCCTGCTGGGGCTGTACCGCGGTACGGGAGCGGAGGTCGGCGGCACGATCCGGGTCGCCGGGACCGACGTACAGCTGGCGTCGGAGGCCCAACTGCGGGGGCTGCGCGGGGCGAAGGCGGCGATGGTCTTCCAGGACCCGCTGTCGTCCCTGGACCCGTACTACGCGGTGGGCGACCAGATCGCCGAGGTGTACCGGGTGCACACGAAGGCGTCCCGGCGGGCCGCACGCGCGCGTGCCGTCGACGCACTGGACCGCGTGGGGATTCCGGACGCGGTACGGCGGTCCCGGTCGCGGCCGCACGAGTTCAGCGGCGGGATGCGCCAGCGCGCGCTGATCGCCATGGCGCTCGCCTGCGAGCCCGAGCTGCTGATCGCCGACGAGCCGACGACCGCGCTGGACGTGACCGTCCAGGCCCAGATCCTCGACCTGCTGCACGCGCTGCGCGAGGAGACCGGCATGGGGCTTTTGCTCGTCACGCACGACGTCGGCGTCGCGGCGGAGAGCGTCGACGACGTGCTGGTGATGCGGCACGGACGCGCCCTCGAGCACGGCCCGGTCGCCGTCGTACTGGGGGCGCCTGTTGAGACGTACACCCGTGAACTGCTCGCCGCGGTACCGCGCGTGGACGCGAGGCGGCTCCCTGGGGACGCCTCCGGCTCCGAGGAGGTCGTGCTGAAGGCCACCGGCCTGCGGCGCGAGTTCGGGCGTGGGAAGCGGGCGTTCGCGGCCGTGGACGACGTGTCGCTGACCGTGCGCCGGGGCGAGACCCTCGGGATCGTCGGCGAGAGCGGCAGCGGCAAGACGACGCTCGGGCGGATGCTGGTCGGGCTGCTGGAGCCGACGGCCGGCGAGGTGCGCTACGAAGGGCGCCTGCGGTCGGGGGTCGGTCCGGCCGTGCAGATGGTGTTCCAGGACCCGGTCTCCTCCCTCAACCCCCGCCGCAGCGTGGGCGAGTCGATCGCCGACCCACTGCGGGCACGTGGTGAGAGAGGCGAGGGGCGTGTACGGGAGCGCGTGGGGGAGTTGCTGGAGCGCGTGGGGCTCGACCCGGCGCACTTCGACCGCTACCCGCACGAGTTCAGCGGCGGCCAGCGCCAACGCGTGGGCATCGCACGGGCGCTGGCCGCCGAACCGCGCGTCATCGTCTGCGACGAGCCGGTCTCGGCGCTCGACGTCACGACGCAGGCCCAGGTGGTCGCCCTGCTCGGCGAACTGCAGCGCGAACTCGGCCTCGCGCTGGTGTTCGTCGCCCATGACCTCGCCGTCGTACGCCAGGTCAGCGATCGCGTCGCGGTGATGCGCCGGGGACGGATCGTCGAGTCGGGCCCCGCCGACGAGGTGTACGACAATCCGCAGGACCCGTACACCCGGCAGCTGCTGGCCGCCGTACCCGCCCTGGACCCGGAGATCGCGGCCCGGCGCCGCACCGCACGACGGGAGTTGACCACGGCCTGACCGCACATCCGTTCGTGACCATGCGTGTGGGAGTGATCCCTTAGCGCGACGGAACGCGATTCGTTCGGGAAAGTTACGACCGTTCACACGCCCCAAGGCCCGGCCCTGACGAAGACCGTCTACGAGGCGGAGGCGGCGGCCAACACCCTCGCCGGCAACGCCTCGGTGGC
>NZ_JBSFDA010000339.1:0-3787 GCF_053593675.1 Streptomyces sp. NPDC002156
GACAACTGCCACCAACCCGTCGCCTTCCACCAGACCATCAACACCCTCATCGCCGACGGACACCACACCTTCATCGAAACCAGCGCCCACCCCGTGCTCACGTACCACATCGAGGACGTCCACACCGTCACCAGCCTGCGGCGCGGCGAGGGCACGGCCGCGCAGTTCCTGACCGGGCTGGCCCATGCCTGGACCCTCGGACACCCCGTCACCCCCACCCCCCAGGACGGACCGACCGCCGACCTGCCCACCTACCCCTTCCAGCACCGCACCTACTGGCTGGACACGCCCACCGGCACCGGACGGCGTGCGAGCGACACCGGGCACCCGCTGCTCACCACGGCCGTCCCGCTCGCCGACGACGACGGGCTCGTGCTCGCCGGCCGCCTCTCGCTCGACGCCCACCCCTGGCTCGCCGACCACGCCGCCCTCGGCACGGTGCTGCTCCCCGGCGCCGGGCTGGTCGAGGCCGCGCTGCACGCCGGACGGCAGGTCGGCGCCGAGCTGCTGGAGGAGCTGACCCTCGAAGCCCCGCTCGTGCTGCCGGAGACCAAGGGCAGCGGCGTCGACGCACAGGTGCGGGTGGGCGAGGCCGACGCGTCCGGCCGGCGGGCGGTCAGCGTCCACTCCCGTTGCGAGGGCCGGTGGACCCGCCACGCCAGCGGTGTGCTCGCCCCCGGAGACCCGGCCCCTGACTCCGCCCCCGCAGCCGCCGCCTGGCCGCCGCCCGGCGCGCAGCCGGTGGCGCTCGACACCTGGTACGAGACGCTGGCGAAGAGCGGCTACCAGTACGGGCCCGCCTTCCAGGGCCTGCGGGCCGCGTGGCGGCTCGAGGGCCAGGTCTTCGCCGAGCTGGCGCTGCCGCAGGACGAGACCGGCCGGGCCGACGGCTTCGGCATCCATCCCGCGCTGCTGGACTCGGCGTTGCACGCCATCGAGCTGGGCGCGCTGCCGCAGACCGGTGACACGCGGCTGCCGTTCGCCTTCAGCGGCGTACGCCTCCACACCACCGGCGCGTCGGCCGCCCGCGTACGGCTGTCGGCGGCTGCCGGGACCGACGCCGTGTCGCTGGAGTTCACCGACGCCCGGGGGCGGCCGGTGGCGTCGGTCGCGTCCATGGCGCGCCGCCCCGTCGCGGCCGACCAGCTCGCCGCCGTCGCCGGCGGCGGCGGGGACGCCCTCTTCCGTGTGGAGTGGACGCCGGTGACGACGCCGCCCGCGCCCCCGGCCCTGCGCTGGGCCGGCCTGGAGGGTCTCGACGAGGCCTCCGACGCGCTCGACGCCGTCGTAGCAGCGCCCGCCTCCCCGCACGAGGCGCTGGCCCTGGTGCAGCGGTTCGTCGCCGAGGAGCGGCTGGCCGAGACCCGGCTGGTGCTGGTGACGCGGGGCGCGGTCGCCGCCCGCCCCGACGAGGACGTGCCGGGCCTGGGCCAGGCGCCCGTCTGGGGCCTGGTCCGCTCGGCGCAGACCGAACACCCCGGCCGTTTCGTGCTGCTCGACGCGGACGACCCCGACCTGCTGCCCATGGTGCTGCCCGCCGCGCTCGCCACCGACGAGCCGCAGCTCGCCCTCAGGAGCGGCGCCCTGTTCGCGCCCCGCCTGGCACGGGCGAGGCCGCCCGCGGCGACCGGCCTCGCCTGGAACCCGGAGGGCACCGTGCTGATCACCGGCGGCACCGGTGCGCTCGGCACGCTGCTCGCCCGCCACCTGGTGACCCGGCACGGCGTGCGGCACCTGCTGCTGACCTCCCGCCGGGGCGACGCCGCCCCGGGCGCCGCCGAGCTGAGCGCCGAACTCGCCGCGCTCGGCGCCGAGGTGACCCTCGCCGCCTGCGACGTCGCCGACCGGGACGCGCTCGCCGCGCTGCTCGCGGGTGTACCGCACGAGCACCCGCTGACTGCCGTCGTCCACACCGCCGGAGTACTGGCCGACGCCGTCGTGGAGTCCCTGGCCCCCGAACGCCTCGACGCCGTGCTGCGCCCGAAGGCGGAGGCGGCCCGGCATCTGCACGAGCTGACGAAGGACCACGACCTCGCGGCGTTCGTCCTCTTCTCCTCCGTGCAGGGCGTCGTCGGCGGCGCGGGCCAGGCCAACTACGCGGCGGCCAACGCCGCGCTCGACGCCCTCGCCCAGCACCGCGCGGCCCACGGCCGGCCGGCGGTCTCGCTGGCGTGGGGCCTGTGGGCCGAGGGCGGCATGGAGGCCGCGCTGAGCCGGGCCGACACAGACCGGCTCGCCCGCACGACGGGCATGGTGGCGCTCTCCGCCGAGCAGGGCATGGAGCTGTTCGACACCGCGCTCGCCCTCGGCACGCCGCACGTCGTCCCGGCGCGGCTCGACCTGGCCGGGCTGCGCGCCAGGTCCGGCGGCGAGGAGCCGCCGTCGATGCTGCGCGGCCTGCTGCGGACGCCGACGGCGCGCCGCGCGGCGCCGCAGCGGCCGGAGTCGCTCGCCGAGCGGCTGGCGGGCATGCCGGCCGCGGAGCGGGAGCGGGCGTTGCTGACCCTGGTGCGGGGCGAGGTGGCGGCCGTGCTCGGGCACGGCGAGGAGGGGGCGAGCGGCATCGCGGCCCGCCGGGGTTTCAAGGACCTCGGCTTCACCTCGCTCACCTCGGTCGAGCTGCGCAACCGGCTCGGCAAGGCGACCGGCCTGCGGCTGCCCGCCACCGTCGCCTTCGACCACCCCACGCCCGAGGCGCTCGCGCGGCGGCTGCGGTCCGAGCTGTTCGCGCAGGAGGAGCCGGCCGCCGCCGATGGCGCGGCGGACGAACGGGCGGACCAGGAGAGGGACGAGGAGGCGGAGCGCATCGACTCCCTCGACATCGACGAGCTGATCCGCCTGGCCGACCAGACCGCCGAGTGACGAAGCCGCAGACGAAGAAGAAGAGGAAGAGACAGAACATGACCAGCAATCCCGCTGAGGAAGTCGTCGCGGCGCTGCGGACCTCGCTGAAGGAGACGGCACGGCTGCGGAAGCAGAACCAGGACCTCCAGGCCGCCGCCTCCGAGCCGATCGCCATCGTCGGGATGGGCTGCCGCTACCCCGGCGGGGTGCACTCCCCCGAGGAGCTGTGGGCGCTGGCGGACGCCGCCGAGGACACCGTCGGTGACTTCCCCGCCGACCGGGGCTGGGACCTGGACGGGCTGTACGACCCCGACCCCGACCACCCCGGCACCTCGTACGTCCGCGAGGGGGCGTTCATCCACGACGCCACCGCGTTCGACGCCGACTTCTTCGGGATCTCGCCCCGCGAGGCCCTCGCGATGGACCCGCAGCAGCGCCTCCTGCTGGAGACCTCCTGGGAGGCGATCGAGCGCGCCGGCATCGACCCGACCACGCTGCGCTCCACCCCCACCGGGGTGTACGCGGGCGTGATGTACCACGACTACATCAGCCGTCTGTCCGAGCCGCCCGAGGACCTGCAGGGCTACCTCACCACCGGCAGCCACGGCAGCGTGGCCTCGGGCCGTGTCTCCTACTTCCTCGGCCTGGAGGGGCCGGCCGTGTCGGTGGACACCGCCTGCTCCTCCTCGCTGGTGGCGCTGCACCTGGCCTGCCAGGGGCTGCGGCAGGGCGAGTGCGGCATGGCGCTGGCGGGCGGGGTGGCGCTGCTGTCGACGCCGTTCGTCTTCGTGGAGCACAGCCGCCAGCGGGCGCTGGCCTCCGACGGCCGGGTGAAGGCGTTCGCGGGTGCGGCCGACGGCACCGCCTGGGGCGAGGGCGTGGGGATGCTGCTGCTGGAGCGGTTGTCGGACGCGCGGCGCAACGGCCACCCGGTGCTCGCCGT
>NZ_JBSFDA010000340.1:0-3692 GCF_053593675.1 Streptomyces sp. NPDC002156
GGCGTTTGAGGACGAGCGCGTTCAGCGCGACAAGGGGGGTCTGGGGGCGCAGCCCCCAGGGATGGGACGGGTAGGGGCGGCGGGGGCGAAGAACAATCCCGTCGAGCCACCGCCCCGTACGCTGTACCGTTCTTGATGTCCCCGCCCATACAGTCGGCGGGGCCATCGATCCCGCACCGGCGGGTCATCCGGATACACACATGTACGTGGGGACTCTGTCCTTCGACCTCCTGCTCGGCGACGTACGCTCGCTGAAGGAGAAGCGCTCCGTCGTCCGCCCGATCGTCGCCGAACTCCAGCGCAAGTACGCGGTGAGCGCGGCCGAGGTCGAACACCTCGACCTGCACCGCAGAGCAGGCATCGGCCTCGCGGTGGTGGCAGGCGACACGGCACACATCACCGATGTGCTGGACCAGTGCGAGCGACTGGTCGCCGGCCGCCCAGAGGTGGAACTGCTGTCCGTACGACGACGGCTCCACGGCGACGACGACTAGAGCCCAACAAATGAACGACCTGCAAGAACGCAGGACGCAGAACGCGGAACAGAAAAGAACGGGAGACGGACCAGTGGCCGACAACGCGCGGGCGAAGAGGTTGGCTGACCTCATCCGAGAGGTGGTGGCCCAGAAGCTCCAGCGCGGGATCAAGGACCCGCGCCTCGGCACCCACGTCACCATCACGGACACCCGGGTCACCGGGGACCTCCGGGAGGCGACCGTCTTCTACACGGTCTACGGGGACGACGAGGACCGGGCGGCCGCTGCCGCCGGCCTGGAGAGCGCCAAGGGCGTCCTGCGCTCCGCCGTCGGCCAGGCCGCAGGCGTGAAGTTCACGCCGACCCTGGCCTTCGTCGCCGACGCCCTCCCGGACACCTCCAAGAAGATCGAGGACCTCCTCGACAAGGCCCGTGCCTCCGACGCACAGGTGCGCCAGGCGTCCGCGGGCGCCGCGTTCGCCGGTGACGCGGACCCGTACAAGAAGCCGGACGACGAGGACGACACCGCCGAATGACGCAGCAGAACACCAGGACGCCCGACGGGCTTGTCATCGTCGACAAGCCGTCGGGCTTCACTTCGCACGACGTGGTCGCCAAGATGCGCGGGATCGCCAGGACCCGCCGCGTCGGACACGCCGGCACCCTCGACCCCATGGCCACGGGCGTGCTCGTCCTCGGGGTCGAGCGCGCGACCAAGCTCCTCGGCCACCTCGCGCTGACCGAGAAGGAGTACCTCGGCACCGTCCGCCTCGGACAGAACACGCTCACCGACGACGCCGAGGGGGACATCACCTCCTCCACCGACGCCTCCGGGGTCACCCGCGAGGCCGTCGACGCCGGCGTCGCCAAGCTGACCGGCCGCATCATGCAGGTGCCGTCCAAGGTCAGCGCCATCAAGATCAACGGCGTGCGCTCGTACAAGCGGGCCCGCGAGGGCGAGGAGTTCGAGATCCCGGCCCGCCCGGTCACCGTCTCCTCCTTCGCGGTGTACGACGTCAGGGACGCCGTCGCGGCCGACGGCACCCCCGTACTCGACCTGGTCGTGTCGGTGGTGTGCTCCTCCGGTACGTACATCCGCGCGCTGGCCCGGGACCTGGGCGCCGACCTGGGCGTCGGCGGTCACCTCACCGCACTGCGCCGGACGCGCGTCGGCCCGTACAAGCTGGACGCGGCCCGCACGCTCGACCAGTTGCAGCAGGAGCTGACGGTGATGCCGATCGCCGACGCGGCCACCGCCGCGTTCCCCCGCTGGAACGTGGACGAGAAGCGGGCACGGCTGCTGACGAACGGCGTACGGCTGGAGATGCCCGAGGAGTACACGGGCGTCGGCGCTGTGGCCGTCTTCGACCCCGCCGGGCAGTTCCTCGCCCTGGTGGAGGAGGAGAAGGGCAAGGCGAAGAGCCTCGCGGTCTTCGTCTGACGTTCCGCGCCGTGGAGCGGCGATCACGGGGACACGTTCCCGCCGCTCCACGGTTCCCCCTCGGTTCCCCCACCCAAGGGTGTATCCATCCCTCGCGATTCATTCACCCGTCCGGGCAGGCGCTCGGAGTGAACCGAGGGGGCGGAAGGGGGCGCGTTCGTCGCACGCTCTGTCCTGCTGATCACCGGATGCCTACCGTCGAAAGCAGACGTGTGCGTACGCAGGCACGCGTGTACGGCGGGGAGGACGACGATGGCGGGACGGGGCCCGCGCGCCGGGGGCGGCCGTCGGCCGTCGGCCGACGCGCCTGAGACGCGAGAAGACGAACCGGCCGTCGAGGCCGCCGATGCCGCTGACGAGTCGCTCGTGCGGGTGTGCGACCTGGCCGGTCGCCCACGGGGTACGGGCTTCGTGGCCGACCACCACGGCACACTGATCACCAGCCACGAGGCCGTCGACGGACTGGCCCGGCTGGTCCTCCACGGCCCCGCAGACCGTACGTGTGTGGTGTCGGCGGCAGACGCGGTGACCCTTCTCCCGACCTTGGGCCTGGCCCTGGTGCGCACGGAGGGCCTGGGCGCGGACCCGCTCCCCGTCTCGGTCCGGGACCGGGTGGCGACTGGCACATACGTACGGATCGCGGCGGGCGGCTGGCGCGAGGCGCGTGTGCTCGGCACGACCGACGTCACCTACACGGCCACGGACCGCTTCCATCTCCTCCCCGACGCCCTGGAGTTGGCGATCGGCACGGCGGGCAGCGACGCGCTGCGACTGGGCGGCGGCGCGGCCGGGGGACCCGTGCTCGACCGTACGACGGGAGCGGTGCTGGGGGTACTGGGCACGGCTCTGCTGCCGCAGCCCACGGGAGTGTCACCGGAACCGGCGGCCCACCGCGCACCCGGATTCGCGCTCCCCCTCCACACCCGGCGGGCAGTGGACGCCCCTCTTGCAGACCTCCTCGCCCGCAACGCGGCGACGGTCCCCGCGTACGGCGCAGACCTCAATCTCGCGGGCGTCCTGGAACTGACGGCCACCTCGGTGGGCTCGGACGGGCCGCCGGGCGCACTGGCGGGCTTCGTCGGCCGTACCTCGGGCGGCCTGGACGCGGGCGCGGTCGAGCCGGTCGAACGGGCCGAACTGGCAAGGGAGTTGAAGGCGTTCACCGCCGCACGCGAGAGCCCGGCCGTCGTCCTCGGCCTGGTCGGCGCCCCCGGCAGCGGCCGTACGACGGAACTCGCGGCCCTCGCCGCCCGCCGCCACCGCGACCCGGAACCGGCCCCCACCCTGTGGCTGCGCGGCGCCGACCTGCGCGACGAGGACACCTCGGTGGCGGACGCGGCCCGCCGCGCACTGGACCGAGCGGCCCGAATCGTGGCCGCGTCGGGCGAACACACCACCGACCTGGGCGACATCACCCCGGAACGCCTGGCCCACCTGTCCCACGAAACGTCCCGCCCCCTCCTGCTCCTCCTCGACGGCCCCGAGGAAATGCCCCCACTCCTGGCCCACCGAGCGAAGGATTGGACAAGGTCGACGGAGACCTGGCTCCGAGAATCACACGCCCGCTTGGTGGTGGCCTGCCGCCCGGAGTACTGGGAACAGACGGGGGGCGGCCCGGGCATTCCAGCCCGTCCGGCGTTCGCGGACGAGGCCGGCCCGGGCATTTCAGCCCGTCCGGCGTTTGAGGACGAGGCCGTTCAGGCCGAAGGGGGGTCTGGGGGCGCAGCCCCCAGGGATGGGACGGGTAGGGGCGGCGGGGGCGAAATCCGCCCCCGC
>NZ_JBSFDA010000341.1:0-3660 GCF_053593675.1 Streptomyces sp. NPDC002156
ACCCGGACGGCGCCGACGGCGCGATCCAGGGGCCGATGAGCGGACGGGCGTACCCCTCCTGCTCACCGGCGTGCGCGCCGCGCGCCCGGGGCGTCGGGCGGGCGGGGGAGTCCGCCGGACCGGGACGGCCGGAGGTTCCTCGGAGTGTGAGCGGGTCCGGGAAGGGGGCTGCCGGAGGTCCGGGGCGGTCGGAGGTTCCGCGGAGTGTGAGCGGGTCCGCGAAAGGGGCCGCCGAGGGTCCGGGGCGGTCGGAGGCTTCGCGGAGTGTGAGCGGGTCCGGGAAGGGGGCCGCCGAAGGACCGGGACGATGGGAGGCTCCGTTGAGCGTGAGCGGGTCCGCGAAGGGGGCCGCCGACGGTGCGGGGGCGTCCGCCTGTCCGGGGTACGAGGGCGCGCCGTGGGGTGTGAGCGGGTCCGGGGCCTCCGGGTACGTGGGGCGTGCGGTCGAGGCGCGCAGCGCGAGGCGGTCCGGGACCGGTGCCGACGGGGAGGCCGGCAGCGAGGCGGGCCGGGCCGGGACCTGCCGGCCGCCCGTGATCAGCTCCGCGGGGACCAGGACGACGACCCGGGTGCCCCCGAACGACGAGGGCCGCAGCTCCACCTGGAGGCCCAGGTTGGCGGCGAGCCGGGCCACGACGTACAGGCCGAGCCGGGCGTCGTCGGCGCGGGACATCACGTCCATCCGGGGCGGGTTCGCCATCAGCTCGTTGGCCTCGGCGTACTGCTCGGGATCCATGCCCATGCCGCGGTCCTCGATCTCGATCGCGATCCCGCGCCCCACCTGGGAGGCGGTCACCTCGACCGGGGTCGGCGGCCGGGAGAACGACACCGCGTTCTCCATCAGCTCCGCCAGCAGGTGCACCATCGGGCCGACCGCACGCTCCGACAGCCAGGTCTCGCCGTCGGTGTCGATCCGGATGCGCCGGTAGTCCTGCACCTCGCCCTGGGCCGAGCGCAGGATGTCCAGCAGCAGGACGGGTCTGCGCCAGCGCCGCTGCGGTGTCCCGCTGCCGAGGATGACCAGGTTCTCCTCGTAGCGGCGCAGCCGGGCCGCCAGGTGGTCGAGGTCGAACAGCCCTTCGAGGACCTCGGGGTCCTCGTGCCGCCGCTGCATCTCGCCGAGACGTTTCAGCTGCATGCCGATCAGCAACTGGGTGCGCCGGGCGATGCGTTGCAGCAGCCGCTCGAAACCGCGGTACAGCTCGATCTCGCGCACGGCGGTGTCCAGGGACGACGTACGGGCCTGGTTGAGGGCCTGGCCGAGCTGGCCGAGTTCGTCGTCGCCGTGCCGGATCTCGGGCAGTTCGGCGTCGGTGTCGACCTTCTCGCCGTTGCGCAGCCGCTCCACGATGTCGGGCAGTCGCTCCTGGAGTTCGAGGGCCTCGGCGCGCAGTCCGAAGATCCGGCGGCGCAGCATGCCGGTGAGGCGCAGCGAGATGACCAGCATCAGCACCACGGCCGCCGTGCTCACCGCGCTGTTGACCATCATGTCGGTCATCAGACCGCCGAGTTCGTCCTCGGTGGAGGCGACGAGGTCGTCGGAGTAGGCGCTGCTGGCCTGCAGCAGCGCGGGGGTCATCCCGGCGAGGCTCTGCTGCCACTCCTTGCCCTGCGCGGCGGAGACGGCGGTCCGGCCGCTGCCGTCGGCGTCCGCCGTGTTCAACAGGCGCTGCTCGAGCGAGGTCTTCCGCTTCCAGTCGGCGCCGGACAGCACGGCCCGGTAGGCCTTGGCCCGGTCGGCGGGCAGCTGCGGTACGACCTTGTCGCTGTAGATGTGCTGCTCGCTGCCGATCGTCTCGGTCAGCTGGAAGCGCTCCTCGGCGGTGAGCCGCCCGCTCGCCGCTCCGGCGGCGATGATCGCGTCCTCGCGCGAGAGCATCTCCAGGCCCCACTGCGCGTCGAGGGCCGGCCGGACGAGGACGGACGTCTCACCGAAGCCGACGTTGCTGAAGTCCTCCAGCAGATGCAGGCTCGACGCGATCACGCTCGTGTAGGCGTCGAACGTCTGCTGCCGGTCGGCGGACCGCCGGTCCACGGCGTCCCGGTAGTCGGGCAGCTTCTTCAGACCGAGGGTGACCTCCTGGAAGGCCTCGGTGAGAGAGGACGGGGCGGTGCCGACCGCTTCGAGGCTCTGTACGGACTTGTCGGTGCGCGTGCGCTGCCGGGTCAGCTCGGTCCGGCCGGCCTTGGGGTCCGCGAGCGCCGCCGCGCTGAGCCGCCGCTCCGCCTGGAGGTTGTAGAAGACGGTGACGATCGGGGTGCCGAAGCGTTTCCCCTCCTCGTTGCGGTCATGGACGGTCCGCCAGTCGCCGTAGAGCTGGGCCGAGTTCATCGCGCCCAGGGCCACCAGGGCGAGACAGGGCACCAGGGCCAGGACGAGCAGGATCGTCCGGAGCGACAACTGGCGCTTCGGGGCCGCCTGAGCCTTCGGAGCCCGGTCCTGCTGCTGTTGTGCCGTGCGTGCGTGGAGTGCCACAAAGGTTCCCGGCATGTGAGTGGTGGCGGACTGTCCGAAAAGAAGGGGTCCGCGCCATGACAGGGGGAGCCTACCGATTCACGAATTCACCACAACAGTTGTTCCAGTGAATGGGAGCGACTCGTTATTCGCCGGACATTCGCCCGACCTTCGCCCGACAAAATGGAATCCCTCACACCGCTTTCGCGCAGCCCACCGGCCGATCCCCGCCCAGTTGTACGTAAAGGGCCGTGGAGGCAGGGCAGTTGACGCGTTTGACGACCGCCTCGGTCACCTCGTACTCCGGTTTCTTCTCGCCCGTCCCGTCGCACGCCGTCTCGCGCACCTCACCCTGCCCGGCGCTGTACACGCAGTCGCCGACGATCGTGCGCGGGCCTCCGCCGCCGCCCGGGTCGCCGGGGTGCGGGGCCTGGAGGTTGCGCATGCAGGAGTAGCCCTGCGGGACGGCCCCGTCGCCGTCCTCGTCTGCGGCGGGCCGCTGTTCGCTGATGTGCAGCACGAAGTCGGTGGTCGCCGGACACGCCGGACCGGCGCTCACCTTGCCGTCGTACCGGGCCACGACCCGGGCCGCCGCCCGCTCGCTGGTGCAGGGCACCTCGGTGAAGCTGGTGGTGCCGAAGGAGCTGCACTCGTCGACGGAGAGGAAGACGGTGCCGTAGCCGGTGGGCCGGGGCGGCACCGGCCGCTGGTCGACCGCCGTACCGTCGGCGGCCCCGGAGGTCCCCGCCGCGGAGTCGTCCGCCGAATCGCCGTCCGACGCCAGCTGGCACCCCGTCCCCATGAACAGTGCGACCACCGCGAGCAACGCGCAGGCGAACACCCGCACGCGCACCACTTCCGTGGACCCCACAGAACGCCTCTTGCGCATCGCATCCCCCCGAGTACCCCCGCTCAGCGTGGCCCGCGCCGCCCGGGCCACGCCAGATGTCCAGAGGATTTGCGCCTATTGGGGGTGGTGCGCCGGTTGTGCGGCGTACGGCGTGTACGCCGCATTGCTTCTCTTTCCCGAGCGGGTTCGGCGAGATCAACTACGGTTCGGCAGCGCGCTGAAGGGGGTGGTGCGTTGTCGGGCGGCCCAGTCCAATGAGTGGGAGTAACGGCTGTGCTGTGCGCGGGAGTTGAGGGCGAGGTGGGTCCAGGTCTGGGTGTCCTCGGGGATCGGGGACTTGTTGACGGTCACACCG
>NZ_JBSFDA010000342.1:0-3599 GCF_053593675.1 Streptomyces sp. NPDC002156
GGCGCCGGCGTCCGGGTCCAGCGCGGTGAGGCGCCCCGCCAGCTCTTTCATGGCCCCATGGTGAGGCATGGGGGCGGGTTTCGGGGAGTTCTTTGCCTGCGGGCCCGGTGGGGGCTGGTCGCGCAGTTCCCCGCGCCCCTATGGGGGCTGCGCCCCCATACTCCGCGTCCCTGGGGGCGCGGTAGGGGCCTTTTTGGGGGGCGCAGCCCCACCCAAAGGGGCGCGGGGAACTGCGCGACCAGCCCCCACCGGGCCCGCAGCGAACAACCGGGCCCCTCCCCCCTACTCCGCCAGCAGCCTCCGTAGCCACGCCACCTGGGCCGTCTGGCAGGCCTGGGAGAGGGTTGCCTGGGGGGCGAAGCCGTCGAAGCCGTGGAAGCCGCCCGGCCAGACGTGGAGTTCGGCGGAGCCGCCTGCCTGCCACAGGCGGGTGGCGTAGGACACCACCTCGTCGCGGAATGTCTCGGCGGAGCCTACGTCGAGGAAGGCCGGGGGCAGGCCGGACAGGTCCTGCGCGCGGGCCGGGGCGGCGTACGGGGAGACGTCCGGCCCGCCGCGCTCCGCGCCCAGCAGCGCCGTCCAGCCCGTTTCGTTGGCCGTGCGGTCCCACACGCCGAGGCCCGCCATCTGGTGCGAGGAAACGGTCTCGTTGCGGTCGTCGAGCATCGGGCACATCAGCAGCTGCCCGAGAGGTCGCGGACCCTTGCGGTCCCTGAGGAGCAGCGCCAGCGCGGCCGACAGGCCACCGCCCGCGCTGGCCCCCGCGATCACGATCCGCTCGGCGTCGGCACCGATCTCCGCAGCGTGATCTGCGGTCCACAGCAACCCGGCGTAGACGTCGTCGATCGGTGCCGGGTGCGGATGCTCCGGCGCCAGGCGGTACTCCACCGACACCACCACCGCGTCCAGCTCCTTGGCCCACCGCAGCGCGGCGTCCACGCCGACGCGGTTGTTGCCGATGACCATGCCGCCGCCGTGGACGTGGTAGATCACGGGCAGCGGACCCTCCGTCGCCGGAGCGGTCGGGCGACAGATCAGCAGCGAGATGTCGGGCGCGTTCTCGGGGCCCGGCACGACCCGGTCCTCGACCTCGAAGGCCCCGCCGACCGTCAGGTCCAGGTCCGCCAGCATCGCGAGACCGGGCCCGTTGCGGGTGGCCTCGATCTCGTCCATGGTCAGCTGGGGCGGCACCGCGTCCTTGAGTATCTCCAGGACGGCGGCGAGTTCGGGGTCGAACGGGGGCGGCGTAAGCGTCATTGCTTCTGCTCCTCATGCTGCGTGCTGCGTGCTGCGGCTCGTACGAGGATGATCCGCGCGTCCGCCGCATTCCGGAGCGCCGCCGTCCGGCGGGACTTGCCCGCCATTCGGCGGGTAGCCCGGGCGGCCCAGCCTCGGCCGGAACCCTACACACGCTGATGACCTGGGATTTTGCCAGGTAATGGGCCGTTGTTCACCGCTTCGGGGTGGAAGTGATCTCTGGCGATGACAACGCTGCCATTGCACATCTTTTCTTTGGAGTACCTGTGAACGTCTCTTTCGCCGTCTGGGCGCTGACCGTCGTCGCCCTCTGCGTCCTCGTCGCCGTCGACTTCTTCATCGGCCGCAAGCCCCACGACGTGTCCCTGAAGGAGGCCGGCACCTGGACCGTGGTGTGGGTGGTCCTCGCCTGTCTGTTCGGGCTCGGGCTGCTGATCTACGGCGGGACCAAGCCCACCGGCGAGTTCTTCGCCGGGTACATCACCGAGAAGTCGCTGAGCGTCGACAACCTCTTCGTCTTCGTCCTGATCATGGGCAAGTTCGCGGTGCCCTCGCAGTACCAGCAGCGGGTGCTGATGGTCGGCGTGCTCGTCGCCCTCGTACTGCGGGCCGGGTTCATCGCGGCCGGCGCGGCGATCATCTCCACGTTCTCGTGGGTGTTCTACATCTTCGGCGCCTTCCTCATCTGGACCGCCTGGAAGCTCGTCCAGGACGCCAAGAAGGGGTCGCACGAAGAGGAGTACCAGGAGAACAAGCTGCTCAAGATGGCGGAGGAAAGGTTCGGCGTCGCCGACCGGTACCACGGCACCAAGCTGTTCATCGTCGAGAACGGCAAGCGGATCATGACGCCGATGATGGTGGTCATGCTCGCGATCGGGTCCACGGACGTCCTGTTCGCCCTCGACTCCATCCCCGCCATCTACGGGCTGACCCAGGACCCGTACATCGTCTTCACCGCCAACGCCTTCGCCCTGATGGGTCTGCGCCAGCTGTACTTCCTCATCGGCGGTCTGCTGAAGAAGCTGGTGCACCTGAGCTACGGCCTGTCGATCATTCTCGGCTTCATCGGCGTCAAGCTGGTGCTGCACGCGTTGCACGAGTCCGGGGTCCACGTCCCGGAGATCTCCATCCCCTTCTCGCTCGGCTTCATCGTCCTCGTCCTGGCCGTCACGACCGTGACGAGTCTGCGGGCCTCGAAGAAGCAGGAGGAGGCCGAGGCCGAGGCCAACGCCCGGGCTTGACTTCGTGTGCGCTCCAAGAACTAGCGTCGCTCGGGGAACACCGCTGGATGCAGGCGAACGGAGACGGACATGCGGCTCGGCGTGCACATCAACAGGTTCAACCACTCCTCGGGTGCCGCCGCGCTCGGCCCCGAACTGGCGGCGGCCGGTGCCGCGGCCGAGGCGGCGGGCGTCCACCGGCTCACGGTCATGGACCACTACTTCCAGATGGAGTTCAACGGCGGCGCCGAGGACCCCATGCTGGAGGCCTACACGACCCTCGGCTTCCTCGCCGCCCACACCTCCACGGTCCGTCTCGGCGCGCTGGTGACCGGGGTGACGTACCGGCATCCCGGACTGCTCGCCAAGATCGCCACCACGCTCGACGTCCTGTCCGGCGGCCGGGCCACCCTCGGCATCGGGGCCGCCTGGTACGACCGTGAGCACGAGGGGCTCGGGGTGCCGTACCCGGCGACGGCCGAGCGGTTCGAGCGGCTGGAGGAGACCCTGCGGATCTGCCTCCAGATGTGGGACCAGGACGCCAACGGCCCCTTCGAGGGCACCCACTACCGGCTCGCCGAGACCCTCTGCGTCCCGGCGCCCGTCAGCTCACCGCACCCGGAGATCATGATCGGTGGCGGCGGGGAGCGGAAGACCCTGCGCCTGGTCGCCCAGTACGCGGACGCCTGCAACCTGTTCGCCACCAGCCCGGAGGAGGTCGGGCACAAGCTCGACGTCCTGCGCGGCCACTGCGACAGCGTCGGGCGCCCGTACGACGACATCACCAGGACGCTTCTCTACATGGGCGACGCGCTGGCCGAGAACGACGTCGACGCCTTCGTCCGGGACATCGAGGCCTACGCGAAGTTCGGCATCGAGACGGTGATGCTGGGCCCGGTCACGGGCGAACCGGCCGCGTGGATCGAGCAGTTCGTGGCCCCGGCGGCGCGCCGCGCGGCCGAACTGGGCTGAGGGCGGGGTTCCAGGGGGCCTGGGGGACAGGAAAGAGGGCTCGGAGCAGGCAGGAAAGAGGGCCCGGAGGAGACAGGAGGAAGGGCCGGAGCCCCGCGCGGGGCTCCGGCCCTTCCTCCTGTGCACGTCGTCAGGCGTACGTCGATCAGG
>NZ_JBSFDA010000343.1:0-3578 GCF_053593675.1 Streptomyces sp. NPDC002156
CGAAAAGTACCGCTACCTGGTCGGGAAGAACATTTCCTACGACGAGTACCAGGTCATTCTCAAGTACCCCGCCAATCTCTTCCACTGGCTCGGGAGGTCTGGGGGCGCAGCCCCCAGGGATGGGACGGGTAGGGGCGGCGGGGGCGAAAACCCCCCACGCCAACTACACCTCACCGACCTCACCGAATCCGAAGCCCACCAAGCCCACACCCGCTACGCCATCCCCCCATCCACCCTCACCCCCCAGGACGCCCGCCACCCCCTCACCCTCCGCCTCCTCTCCGAAGTCCGAGCCGCCCTCCCCACCCACCCCGACACCCCGACCACCCCCCACCCCCGCCTCGACCGCCACGACGTCTTCACCGCCTACCTGGACCTGATGTGCCTCCGCATCGCAGTCCGCCTAGCCGCCGAGAACGGCCTACGCGGCACCCCCGTACGCCGCCTGGCAGCGAAGGTCTCCGGCCAGATCCACGAGGCCGCCCGCCGCAGCCTGGGCCCCGGCCAGGGCGAACTGGACCGCGCGTCCTTCGAGTCCGTGTTCCCTTGGGGCCCCGCACCGGCCCACCTGGGCGGCGGCACGGGCTGGGCCTCAGCAGTCCTCACCGAGGGCCTCCTCGTCCCCGCCGGCAGCGGCTACCGCTTCGCCCACGAGGAACTCGCCGACTGGATCCAGGGCACACACCTGGACCTGGACGAGGCGTTGCACGCCCTGGTCCACCGTCGCCGCCCGGAGAACGACAAGAACGCGGCCCTCGTCCCCGTACCGCACCACCGCATCGGCCCGGTCGTCCAGTCGATGCTGCTCCTCGCCCGCCAGCACGGAGCCCCCGAACTGGCCCACCGCCTGAGGGAGTTGGCGCAAGCCATCGACCCGCAACCCCACCCCTCGACCTCCTCCACCACCACAACGACAGCCACCGAGCCAACCACCACGACCCCCACCGCCACCGCCACCGCGACATCCACCTGGTGGGCCACCCACCTCCTCACCGACGTACTCCGCAACGTCCCCGACGCAACCCCGTACACCCACGTCCTGCGCCTCCTCGCCGACCGCATCGTGGCCCGCCGCCGACGGAACCAGACGGTGCCCCAAGAGCTGGGGCCCGCCTTCTGGACGGCCCTCCGCCTCCCCGAAGCCACCGCCGTCGACCTCCTGCGCCGACTCGTCGTGGGCGACGACCCGCCGGGCCAGTCCGACCAGCCCCGTTACCTGGACGCCGTGGCCCAGCTCCTCGCCGCCGACCCCACCTCCGTACAACCGCTCCTCGCCCGCTGGTTCGACGACGACCGTCCGCTGCCCGCGACGCCGGACGCGACCGTGGCGACCGCCGCCCAGGCGCTGCTCCACACCCACCGCCACCGGGCCCTGGACGAGCTGACCGAAGTGCTCGTCGACAGTGCGCACCGGCGTGGGGACGAACTCCTCGCCGTGCTCGCCGAGGAGGAGCCGTCCGCCGTCTGCCGGGCCGTGGACCGGTGGGCGCACGACGAGCGGCCGGCCCGGCGGGTCGCGGCGGTGGCGTACGGCACGCGCGTCGCACCCCAGGTGCGTACCGACGCCGACCTCGACCTCCTGCGCTACGCGGCCCTCGCACTGCTCGCCCGCCCCGGCGACTGCACCCTCCACGGCGGCGCGCTCGCGCTGCTCGTCCGTGATCCGCGTACCCGCGCCCAGCATCTCCCGCAGGCGCTGCGGCACTTCACCGCCGGCGACCCGCAGCTCCCGCCGAGCGCCCTGGTCCCCGCCCTCACGACCCACCCGGAGCCGGTCCTCGAAGCGTTCCGGACCCGGCTGCTCGGTCCGGAACCGGGGGACGTGCTGCGCACCCTCGCCGACATCACGACCCCGGCCCTGGCCCGCCGGGTCGCCGTGCTCGTACGGCAGGCCGTGGAGCGGCGGCCGGAGACCGCCGGGCACATGGCCGCGTACGTCGACCGGCGCCTCGACCAGGGACCGACCGTCCGGCCCGTGCTCCTCCCGCTGGTCACCGGCCTCCTCGACGACGGCCCGGCACCGGTGCGCGCGGCCCTCGCGACCGTGCTCGCCGCGCCCGGGACCCCCGTCTCCCACCCCCTGCGCCATGAGCTCCTCGAAGCCCTGCTGGCCCGGGAGCACGACCCCACCGTCCTGGACGCGGTGCTCCGCACCACGGTGGAGGCCACGGCCCGCCATGGCGAGGAACGCACGCGGGGCCTCGTACACCGCTGCGGTCTGCTGCTCGTACGCACTCCGGACGGTGCGACGCGGTTCGACTGCTGCCTGGTCGAGCTGAGCAGGCGGGTGCCCGGGTTCGCGGCACTGGTGGCGGGCTGGCTGACCGACACCCCGGGGGAGTGGGCCGCCGTGGTCGGCCCCAGCACGCGCCGCATGATCGAGAACCTGGCGGGGGTACGGGTCCCCGCGTAGCGCACGCTTCCGAACTGCGGTCGGCGGTCGGAAACCGGTCGTGTCACGTGCGCCCCGTCACAGCCTCCATGCCGATGCGAGCGGGGCGCGTCCGGCATGGCACCCTTAGACCTGCGTAAGAAGGCCTGCGTAAGAGGCAGACACGGACACGGGTTCGACGAGGAGCGGTCACAGTGCAGCGCTGGCGTGGCTTGGAGGACATCCCCGAGGACTGGGGACGCGGCGTCGTCACCATCGGTTCCTACGACGGGGTCCACCGCGGACACCAGCTGATCATCCGGCATGCCGTGGAGCGCGCCCGCGAGCTGGGCGTTCCCTCGGTCGTCGTCACCTTCGACCCGCACCCCAGCGAGGTCGTGCGCCCCGGCAGCCACCCGCCGCTGCTGGCCCCGCACCACCGCCGCGCCGAACTGATGGCCGAGCTGGGTGTCGACGCCGTCCTCATCCTCCCCTTCACCAAGGAGTTCTCGAAGCTCTCCCCGGCCGACTTCGTGGTCAAGGTCCTGGTGGACAAGCTGCACGCCCGGGCGGTCGTCGAGGGCCCGAACTTCCGTTTCGGCCACAAGGCGGCCGGCAATGTGAAGTTCCTGACCGAACTCGGCCGGACGTACGACTTCGAGGTCGAGGTCGTCGACCTGTATGTGTCGGGCGAGGCGGGCGGCGGCGAGCCGTTCTCGTCCACGCTGACGCGCCGTCTGGTCGGCGAGGGTGATGTCGGGGGCGCGCGCGAGATCCTGGGCCGCCCGCACCGCGTCGAGGGTGTCGTCGTCCGGGGCGCCCAGCGGGGCCGTGAACTCGGCTTCCCCACCGCCAACGTGGAGACGCTGCCCCACACCGCGATCCCGGCCGACGGTGTCTACGCGGGCTGGCTGCACGCGGACGGCGAGGTGATGCCGGCCGCGATCTCCGTCGGCACGAACCCGCAGTTCGACGGCACGGAACGAACGGTGGAGGCGTACGCCATCGACCGCGTCGGCCTCGATCTGTACGGCCTGCACGTCGCCGTCGACTTCCTGGCGTTCGTGCGCGGCCAGGCCAAGTTCGACTCGCTGGACGCGCTGCTCGTACAGATGGCCGAGGACGTCAAGAAGTGCCGCGAGCTGATCGCGGCGGCGGAGTAGCGACTCGTACGCCTACTGCAGAAAAGGCGGCCGATGCCCTGGGT
>NZ_JBSFDA010000344.1:0-3536 GCF_053593675.1 Streptomyces sp. NPDC002156
GCCCGTCCGGCGTTTGAGGACGAGGCCGTTCAGGCCGAAAGGGGGGTCTGGGGGCGGCAGCCCCCAGTGACGTCCGCACCAGCGCCGGGAGCCATCCCATCCCGGACCACTAAACTGACCCGCGTGAACGTCCTCCTCATCGGTAATGGCGCCCGCGAACACGCCCTGTGCCGCTCCCTGTCCCTCGACCCCGACGTCACCGCGCTCTACTGCGCCCCCGGCAACGCCGGCATCGCCGAGGTCGCCGAGCTGCGTCAGGTCGACCCCCTCGACGGCGAGGCCGTAGCGGCGCTGGCCGTGGAACTGGGCGCCGACCTGGTCGTCGTAGGACCGGAGGCGCCGCTCGTCGCCGGGGTCGCCGACGCCGTACGAGGCGCGGGCATCCCCGTCTTCGGTCCCTCCGGGGAGGCCGCGCAGCTGGAGGGCTCCAAGGCCTTCGCGAAGGACGTCATGGCGGGAGCCGGCGTCCCCACGGCCCGCTCGTACGTCTGTACGACACCGGACGAGGTGGATGAAGCCCTCGACGCCTTCGGTGCCCCGTACGTCGTGAAGGACGACGGACTCGCGGCCGGCAAGGGCGTGGTCGTCACCGACGACCTCGAAGCGGCCGCCGCCCACGCGAACTCCTGCGACCGCGTCGTCATCGAGGAGTTCCTCGACGGCCCCGAGGTCTCCCTCTTCGCCATCACCGACGGCGAGACGGTCCTCCCGCTCCAGCCCGCCCAGGACTTCAAGCGCGCGCTGGACGACGACGAGGGCCCGAACACGGGCGGCATGGGCGCCTACTCGCCGCTCCCCTGGGCCGACCCGAAGCTGGTCGAGGAAGTCCTCCAGACGGTTCTGCAGCCGACGGTCGACGAACTGCGCCGCCGCGGCACCCCCTTCTCCGGCCTCCTCTACGCGGGCCTCGCGATCACCTCGCGCGGCGTCCGCGTGATCGAGTTCAACGCCCGCTTCGGCGACCCGGAGACCCAGGTGGTCCTGGCCCGCCTGAAGACCCCGCTGGCGGGCATCCTCCTCGCGGCGGCCAACGGCACCCTCGCCGACCTGGAGCCCCTGCGCTGGAGCGACGACGCGGCGGTCACCGTGGTCATCGCCTCGCACAACTACCCCGCCACCCCGCGCACCGGCGACCCGATCACCGGCCTCGCCGACGTGGCCGCCGAGGACGCCCCGCACGCGTACGTCCTGCACGCGGGCACGAAGCGCGACGGCGACGCGGTCGTGAGCGCGGGCGGCCGGGTGCTCTCCGTGACGGCGACCGGCAAGAACCTGAGCCAGGCCCGCGACCGCGCGTACACGGCCCTCGGCCGCATCCACCTGGACGGCTCCCAGCACCGCACGGACATCGCGGCGAAGGCGGCGGCGGGCGAGTAACCGTACAGTCACCGATGAACCCCTCGGGCCCCGAATCCGTCTAAGGATGCGGGGCCCGACAGTCGTTCAAAGGGCTCTCAGCTGCCGCTTCCCTGCCACTCCGTCGTCGCCGTGCGTCACCCACCTCTCCCCAAAGCCATTCCATCGAGTGACCGATCCCCCATCCGGCTGACGAGGACCGGGCCCCCAACTATGGTGCGGCGCAAGCATTCCGGCACTTGGCCCACCGGCATTGCGATGTCAGTGGTGGGTGCCACAGTGGGGGAGTGAGCAACGTCAGGGTGTGCGGAAAAGGTAGGGGGTGACATCCGGTCGTGACCGGTATGGGTGTGGAGGCGGGCGCGCAGGTCGCGCGTTCCCGGGCCCTGGCCGTGCTGCGCATCCGCAGCAGGGCCCTGGCCGTCGCCCTGCTGCCCGCGGCCGTCGCCGTCGTGCTGTGGGCAGGTGTCTCCACCGGCCACCTCGTGGGCAGCGGCTGGCACCTCGCCCGCTGGATCACGAGCGGCGCCGCGATCGTCGTACTCCTCGCGGCGGCCGTCATCGCCCTGGTCGTCGCCCGCGCCCGCCCCGCCATGAGCCCCACGGTCCCGATAGCCGAGGAATCGGCCCCGGACCTCTACCACCTGGTGCGCGACCTGGCCGACCGGCTGGGCGTCCCCGCACCTTCCGCGATAGCGCTCACCCCGGACTGCGACAGCTGGCTGGAGGACCGTACCCACCGCGCCCACACCCCGCCCCCGGCGGAGGACCGGGACGAGATATCGGGCGTACGAGGCCTGCGTCCCGCCCTCCAGGGGCAGCACCGGCGTGCGGCGGCGACGGCGGCGCCCGTCCTCGTGATCGGCTCGCCGTTCCTGTGGTGGATGCGCGTCGGCGAACTGCGCGCGGTCCTCGCCCCGGTCGTCGCCGGTACGGGCCCTTCGGCGCACCCGGACATCGCGGCGGCGCGGCGCTTCGTACGAGGCCTGGACGCGGCGGTTGCCGTGGCCGCGGCGCCGCAGCGCGGACCCGTGTCCCGTACGGCGCTCGCGGGCGTCGGCTGGGTCGCGAGGCTGCTGCTGCGCGGCTGTCGGGTGCACGCGGCCGAGATGGAGCGCGGGGTCGCGGTGGCCGCCGCCGAGCGTGCACAGGCTGTGGATTACGGGCTGCGGATCGTCGCACAGGAACAGGTCGGGCTGGCGTACGCGGGCTGGGACCGGCTGCTGACCCGGGTCGCGCTCCCCGCCTGGCGGATGGGCCGCTGGCCGGCCCGGCTGGACGCGGGTGTCGTCGCGGCGCTCACGGAACTGTCGCGCCGCGACCGGCTGGCCGAGGGCTTCACGTCCCGCCTGGGCGAACGCCCGGCCTGCGACCTGCTCGAAGAGCCCGGCGCGATCGACGAGGCGGCCTCGCTCCTCGCCGCCCGCCTCTTCCACGGGGGTCCGGCCGAGCCCGGCCCGGACTGGGCGCCGGTGGACTGGCAGGAGTACCCGGAGGAGGTGGTCGACCGTAAGTGGCGTACGGACGCGGCACGCCTGCACCGGGTCCTGGACACGTTGGGTGTCCACCGCACGGCGACACCCACACGCCGGGACCCCGACGCCCCGACCCTCTCCCGGGTGATGAACCACTTGGCGACGCCGCAGACGCCTCAGCCGCCCGCGAGGGAGAAGGCGGACGAGGAGGAGTACGGGGACGGCGACGAGGAACGGGTGGGAAGCGAACGCAGTGAGGCTCTTGCCGCCGGGATCAGTGCGGAGGTCGCCCGCGAGGAGGAGGCGGCGGCGCCGACTGGCCTGGCCGGCCAGGGCCCGGACACGTCCGTCTGGGACGACGGCGGGCTGCCGCTCTTCCCTCTGCAGCCCCCGCGTACGGGCCGTGAGCTGCTCGCCGATCACGTCACCGCGATGGTGTGCTGTGCGGCGATGGACACGGCTGGGGCGACACCGGGCCTGGACTGGCTGGACGGCCCGTCGCTCCTCCTCAACGGCGAACGAGCGGCGGACCTGGGCCCAAGGGTCCTGACCCTGATAGAAACAGGCGACCCGGCCCCCCTGGAGGCATGGCTCCGCACAACAGGAGTACGCCCGGAGAAACCGGTACGCCTGGTGTGACCCGAGGGTTTTTCGCCCCCGCCGCCCTTACCCGTTCCCATCCTCGGGGGCTGCCGCCCCCGAACC
>NZ_JBSFDA010000345.1:0-3370 GCF_053593675.1 Streptomyces sp. NPDC002156
ACCCACCCACGTGCCACCACCCCCCAGCCCGTCCGGCGTTTGAGGACGAGGCCGTTCAGGCCGAAAGGGGGGGTCTGGGGGCGCAGCCCCCAGGAAGGGGATGGGACGGGTAGGGGCGGCGGGGGCGAGAAAAACCCGACCTAAGCCAACAACCCCCGCAACGGAAAGACCGCCCGACGCGCAGCGATGACCGCCTGGTCAAGACGGTCGGCGGGGTCATACCCCGACTCCCAGTCCGCGTAGGCCACCGGCCACCGCCCATCAGTCATCCGAGCCGGCGCCAACTGCCGCGTACGAGCAAAAACCTCCTGCCGCCACCCCTCCGGAATCACAGCCCCAGGCTCAACAGCCCGCCCCGCCGCAATAGCCACGAGATGCGTCCAGGACCGCGGCACAACCTCAACCACCGCGTATCCCCCACCCCCCAACGCAACCCACTTCCCACCCGCGTACTCATGCGCAAGCTCATGACAGGCAACCTGCACAGCCCGCTGCGCATCCAACGACACGGCAAGATGAGCAAGCGGATCCTCAAAATGCGTATCGGCCCCATGCTGAGTGACCAGCACCTGCGGCCGAAAATCCGCGATCAGCTCAGGCACAACAGCGTGAAACGCCCGCAACCACCCGGCATCCCCGGTCCCCGCCGGCAACGCCACATTGACGGCGCTCCCCTCCGCAGCCCCAGCCGCCCCCGTCTCCTCAGGCCACCCGGTCTGCGGAAACAACGTACGCGGATGCTCATGCAGCGAGATCGTCAGAACCCGCGGATCCTCCCAGAACGCGGCCTGAACCCCGTCCCCGTGATGCACATCCACATCCACATACGCGACCCGCTCGGCCCCCAGCTCAAGCAACCGGGCAATGGCCAACGAGGCGTCGTTGTAGATACAGAACCCGGACGCGCCCCCAGGCATCGCATGATGCAGCCCACCCGCGAAGTTCACACCATGCAGAGCCTCCCCACCCCACACAGCCTCCGCGGCCCCCACCGACTGCCCCGCGATCAACGCGGACACCTCATGCATCCCGACAAAAGCAGGATCATCAACGGTCCCGAGCCCGTACGCCGAGTCAGCCGCCCCCGGATCAACCGAAGCCGCCTTCACCGCCTCGATGTAGTCCTCACGATGCACAAGCCGCAACGTCGACTCCCCGGCCGGCTTCGCCGAGACGACATCCACATCCCGGTCGAGCCCAAAGGCATCGACAAGTCGCCGGGTCAGGGCGAGCCGAACCGGATCCATCGGATGGTCCGGCCCGAAGTCATACCCCGTTACTGCCTCGTCCCACATCAGCTGTGCGCGCCCGCTCATGCCCGTCACCGTATCGGGCCGGTCCAGGATCGAACGACCCCGCATACCTCAACGTCACCAGGACCAACACCATCGGTACGAGCATCGCCCCGCGGTAGCTCCACAGATCACCCAGAGCACCCACCAGAGGCGAGCCGATCAAGAACCCGACGTAGTTGAAGATGTTGAGCCGAGCAACGGCGGCATCCGACGCCCCCGGGAACAACCGCCCGGCGGCGGCGAAGGTCTGCGGCACGATCACACAGAGCCCGAGCCCCAGCAAGGTGAACCCGAGCATCCCGACCCAGGCCCCCGGCGCCGCAGCCACGACACCGAACCCGAGCGCAGCCACCAGCGCCCCCGCCCGTACGACGGCCACGGCCCCGAACCTCCGCACCCCGAGGTCCCCGATGGCCCGCCCGACAAGCGTGGTGACCATATACACGTTGTACGGAACGGTGGCGAGCTGCTCGGAACTCCCGAGCACGTCCTGCAGATACTTCGCACTCCAGTTGGAAACGGTCGAGTCGCCGATATAGGCGAAGGTCATCACCAGACACAGCGGCAACAACATCTTGAAGACGATGCCACCGGACGCACCCGCATCCCTCACCCCACCCGGAACCACGTCCTCCTTCGCCTCACCGGCATCGACGTACCACCGGCTCCCGACCAGCACGACCGGCAACAGCACAACCACAACAGGCAGGTAGGACACAAACAGATCGAGATGCCAGTGCGCACCGACCCAGGCCAGCGAGGCGCCCAAGATCCCACCGAGGCTGTACACGGCATGGAACCCGAGCATGATGCTGCGCCCGTACGCCCGCTGCAGACTCACGCCGAGCATGTTCATCGACGCGTCGAGCGCACCCACGGCCAGCCCGAACGCCCCCAGCGCCACAGCGACTTCGGCCACATGATCACCGGCGCCGACACCGAGCAGCGCCAGCAGTACGACGGGCTGCGACCACCGCAGTACGAGGCTGGGCGGCACCCGCTTGACCAAGTGCTCGGTGCAGACACTGCCGACTCCGGCCAGCACCGGCACGGCGGCCAGGAAGGCGGGCAGCAGCGCGTCGGATATCCCGTACCGGTCCTGGATCGCGGGGATACGCGTCACGAGCAGCGCAAAGGCGACGCCCTGGGCGAAGAAACTGAACGCCAGCGAGGCTCTACCGCGCCGCAGCACATCTGTCATGGCCGCGAGCGTAGGGCCCAGGCTTACCCGTGGGTAGATGAATCAGAAGATGAATTTTCCTCATCTTCGACGCGACCCATCAGCAGCTCACCCAACTCCCCCATGCCGCCGAAGAGTCGAGTGGCCCCGACGAGCCGCTCTGCAGGGGTCATCGCGGTGAATCCGAGCACATCCATCCCGGCGGCAACAGCGGCCTGCACCCCCAGCGGACTGTCCTCCACCACCACACACCGCCCCGCCTCCACCCCCATGCGCTCCGCCGCATAGAGGAACAGATCGGGCGCCGGCTTCCCCCGCCCCACGTCCTGCGCACTGAAGACCCGCCCACCCTCGAACCACTGCTCAAGCCCGGCGGCCCGATGCCCGACCCGAATCCGCTCATGGCTCCCGGAGGAAGCCACGCAGTACGGCACCCCGTCGGCCCTCAACTTCTCCAGTACGTCGACCACGCCGGCCACCGGCTCCAACTCCCGCTCGAAGGCGGCGAACACCCGAGCATGAAAGACATCGTCGAAGTCGTCCGGCAACCGCCGCCCACTCCGCTCCTCGACCAGATCGTGTACGCGGTGCATGGCGGAGCCCATGTAGTCGCGGATGGAGTCCTCGTACGAGGTCGGATGCCCCAGCTCGGTGAGATAGGCGGCCAGCAGCGTGTTGGAGATCGACTCACTGTCGACGAGCACACCGTCGTTGTCGAAGATGACGAGGTCATAGCGCATAACAGAGACCCTAAATAACTCCGGAAACGCAGAAAACCCCCGCACTCGAAAGTGCGGGGGTTTTCGCAATATTTGTTCGGCGGTGTCCTACTCTCCCACAGGGTCCCCCCTGCAGTACCATCGGCGCTGTAAGGCTTAGCTTCCGGGTTCGGAAT
>NZ_JBSFDA010000346.1:0-3218 GCF_053593675.1 Streptomyces sp. NPDC002156
ACTCCCACCTGAACGCCCGAGAATGGACGGACAGGTCGAAGTCCGGGTTTTGCCTGCAAGAGTAACAATCCCGAATTCAAGGACGCGCTGGCCGCCCGGGGCGCCGCCGCTCACCGCCGGGCGGGCTCCGCGCCCTCGCGGTAGAGCACCAGGTGTTCGTGGAAGAGGACACCGTCACGGACATCGCCCGTGGCGGTGAAGCCGGTGTCGTCGACGTAGTCGATGTGGTCGCCGGTGACGGTGTAGCTGCCGGTGTAGGCGCTGCGGCGGTTGCCGCGGGCCTCGTCGTAGCGGCCGTTCGGCAGCAGTTCCTGGCGGATGAACCCGTCGGCGGTCACCCACATCCCGACGTACGGGTGCGGGGCGCGGGGTGTGTCGTTGCTGGTCATGGCTCTACGATCGCCCCGCCGACCGGGGGCAACCAGGCCGCCGTCTCCCCAGGTGGGCGCTTCCTGGGTGCCGCACACCCACCATCGCGAGAGACCTCCCCGGGCACCCTCCGAGGTACGCGGCGGCACGGATCCTGGGTGCGCGACACCTGGGGAAACCGCGGCCTGGTTCCGATTCCCCGGCGCGACGAATCTGGTGGTCGAGCAGCCGCAGCGGCTGCCGAAACACTCGCCTCGGGACCTGTACCGGCGCTCAGTTCGCGCAGCGGTGACACCGACGAGGCGACTCCACCGAGGAGCACGCAATGACCGTCACCCACGCCATCTCCGACACCGCCACCAAACCTGACTCCGGCGCCGTGGGCTGGAACCCCGAGGCCCTCGCCGAGATCCTCTCGAACGACGAGGGGCGTCCCGTCCTGTTCACCAACGCCCGCATCCTGACGGCGGATCCGCTGATCGGGACCATGACCGGCGCCGACCTGCTGTTCGTCGGCTCCCTGGTCGTCGGGGTCGGCCCCGGCATCATCACCGCGGCGGGGGACGACAACGCCATCGTCGTCGACTGCACCGGCCTGACCATCGCCCCCGCCGTCGTGGACACCGTGGCGCTGACCGGCGGCCGTGGCCACCGCTCGGAGTTCGTCGCGACACTGACCCCGGGCAACACCCCCGACTTCCTGGTGCTGCCCGACGAACTCGCCGCCGACGTGCCCGGCGCCGTGGCCGCCCTCTTCACCCGGCCGGAGCAGATCCGCGCCCTCGTCGCGGCCGGCAGCCCGGTCCTGTGGGCCGGCACCGACGTCCCCGGCCGCGCCACCGCCCCCGAGACGGGCATCCCGGCCGCCGCCGACCTGACCGGCAGCCCGCGCGTCGGCGTCTGGATCGACCGCAACGACTTCCTGCACCAGGAACTCACCGCCGACGGCCGCTACGACGAGACCCGGGGCGGACGCCCGCACGCCTACCAGGGCCGCTACTGGATCGACGGCGACCGCATCGACTACCTGGACGACCTCGGCTTCTGGGCCTACGGAGCGTTCCAGGCCGACGAACTGCACCACGCGGGCTACGTCATGAAGCTCGCCTGACCCCACCACCCCCACCACCCCACCACCCCACCTCTCCACCCCGCCTCCTCTCCCCGCCGTATCGAAAGCCGAAAGAAGACCTCTCATGAACGCCAACACGGCCCACGCCAACGCCAACGACACCACCAGCGCCGCCGTCCTCGAAGAGCTCCGGCGCCGCCCCGCCGACCGGCGGCGCATCCTGATCACCGGCGCGACCGTCGTCACCATGGACCCCGGTCTCGGTGTCATCGACGGCGGTGACGTCCTCGTCGAGGGTGACACCATCACCGCCGTCGGCCGCGGCCTCGACGCGGGCGACGCCGTGGTCGTCGACGCCACCGGTACGGTCCTCACCCCCGGCTTCGTCGACACCCACCGGCACGCCTGGGAGGCCCAGTTGCGCCGGATCATGCCGGACGTCGACGACCTCGGCGGCTACGTCATGGCCACCCTCGCCGGCTACGCCACGGTCTACCGGCCCCAGGACATGTACATCGGCACTCGCCTGGCCGCCCTGACCGCGATCGACAGCGGCATCACGACGATGCTCGACTTCTCCCACAACTCCCGCACCGCCGAGCACTCCGACGCCGGCATCGAGGCTCTCGTCGACACCGGCATCCGAGGCGTGCACGCGTCCATGGGCCCGCACTTCGGCGAGTGGGACCGCCAGTGGCCCGGCGACCTGACCCGCATGAAGGACAAGTACTTCAGCAGCGACGACCAACTGCTCACCCTGCGCCTGGCGACCCTGGCCACCGACGAGATCGCCGGCCCGGCACTCGCGTACGGCCCCGAACTCGCCCGCGTCGCCAAGGAGTTGGGCATCGGAGTGAGCGTCGACGCCGTCTTCGGCGCGTCCGGCTCCGAGGCGGTCCTGCGCTGGGCCAAGGACGGCGTCCTCGGTCCCGACGTCACCCTGATCCACTCCACCGGACTGACCCCCGAGGCATGGAAGGCGATGGGGGAGTCCGGCACCACGGTGGCCCTCGCCCCGACCTCCGACGCGCAGATCGGCCTGGAGACCGCGATCCCCGCAGTCGACGAGGCCCTCGCCGTCGGCATCCGCCCCGGACTGAGCATCGACGTCGAAGTCGCCCTGGCCAGCGACATGTTCACCCAGATGCGGGCCCTGCACGCCATCCAGCGGATGCGCGCGGTCAACGCCGCCTACGGCACCGACCGACAGCCCTCCCGCATCACCACGTACGACGTCCTCGACTTCGCCACGCTCCAGGGCGCCCGAACGAACGGCCTGGCAGCCGTCACCGGCTCACTCACCCCGGGCAAGAAGGCCGACCTGCTGGTCATCCGGGCCGAGGACCTCAACAACATGCCCCTCAACGACCCGATCGGCACGATCGTGCTGGGCTCCGACGCCCGCAACATCAGCGCCGTCCTCATCAACGGCGAACCCCGCAAGTGGAACGGCCAGGTCCTGGACGTAGACCTCACCGCCCTGCGCAACGAGGTGCACGCCTCGCGCGAGTACGTACTGAACACCCCGGCGGCCTGAACACCCCCCGCCCACAGGGCAGTTCCCACCCTCGTCCCCCCGGCCGTCCCTCCACGGCCGGGGGGCACTCGTCGTATCCCGGCGGCGACCGGATGCCCCCGGCCCGGAGTTCCCATGTCATCCCACCCGGCACGTTCCTTCGACATGGGGCAGCTCACGACTCCCACGCGTAGCCAGACTCCGGAAGAAGACCCGACTGCCGTCCAGGGAGTTCATCCGGATCCGGTCGCCGAGCAGCGC
>NZ_JBSFDA010000347.1:0-3186 GCF_053593675.1 Streptomyces sp. NPDC002156
GCAGCCCCCCGGGATGGGACGGGTGGGGGCGGCGGGGGCGAGAAAAAACACGAACGGGCCCGCCCCCGGAGGATGCTCCAGGGGCGGGCCCTATTCGACCTCGCGGTGGCACCGCCATGCAGCACCGCGAGGGGTCTTGAAGCAAGCCGGCGAGCCGGCAAAGGCCTGCTCAGCCGAAGCGACCCGAGATGTAGTCCTCGGTCGCCTGCACCGACGGGTTGGAGAAGATCCGCTCCGTGTCGTCGATCTCGATCAGCTTCCCGGGCTGCCCGACCGCCGAGAGGTTGAAGAACGCCGTCTTGTCCGACACACGCGCCGCCTGCTGCATGTTGTGCGTCACGATGACGATCGTGAACCGTTCCTTCAGCTCACCGATCAGGTCCTCGATCGCGAGCGTCGAGATCGGGTCGAGGGCCGAGCACGGCTCGTCCATGAGCAGAACCTTCGGTTCAACCGCGATCGCCCGAGCGATGCACAGCCGCTGCTGCTGACCGCCCGACAGCCCCGAACCGGGCTTGTTCAGCCGGTCCTTGACCTCGTTCCAGAGGTTCGCGCCCTTCAGCGACTTCTCCACGACATCGCTCAGCTCGGACTTCTTGTACGAGCCGTTCAGCCGCAGCCCCGCCGCCACGTTGTCGAACACCGACATCGTCGGGAAGGGGTTCGGACGCTGGAAGACCATGCCGACCTCACGCCGTACCGACACCGGGTCGACCCCGGCGCCGTACAGGTTCTCGTCGTCGAGCATGACCTTGCCGTCGACCCGCCCGCCGGGCGTGACCTCGTGCATGCGGTTCAGGGTGCGCAGGAAGGTGGACTTGCCGCAGCCGGAGGGGCCGATGAAGGCCGTCACCGAGCGGGGCTCGACCGTCATCGAGATGTCCTCGATCGCGCGGAAGGAGCCGTAGTAGGCGCTGAGGCCGCTTACGTCGATTCGCTTGGCCATGGATATCACTGCTTCTTTCGAGGGGTCAGCCGGCGGTCGAACCAGCCGGCTACAGGTCGCTGTCGTATGGCCGCGTCAGCGACCTGTCTTCGGTGCCTTCCAGCGGGCGATACCGCGTGCACCGAGGTTGAGGATCATCACGAAGGCGATCAACGTCAGCGACGCCGCCCAGGCTCGGTCGTACGACGCATCCGTGCCACCGCTGTACTGCTGATAGATGTACAGCGGAAGCGAGGCCTGCGCACCCTCGAAGGGGTTGTTGTTGATGAACGGGTTGCCGAACACCAGCAGCAGCACCGGCGCCGTCTCACCGGCGATACGGGCCACCGCCAGCATGATGCCGGTGGTGATACCGCCGATGGCGGTCGGCAGGACCACCTTCAGGATCGTGCGCCACTTCGGGATGCCGAGCGCCAGGGACGCCTCACGCAGCTCGTTCGGTACGAGCTTCAGCATCTCCTCGGTCGACCGGACGACCACCGGCATCATCAGGATGGCCAGCGCCAGCGAACCGGCGAAGCCGAACGGCTGCATCTCGAACTGCAGCATGATGCTCAGGATGAAGAGGCCCGCGACGATCGACGGGATGCCCGTCATGACGTCCACGAAGAAGGTGACGGCCTTGGCCAGGTTGCCGCGCCCGTACTCGACCAGGTAGATCGCGGTGAGGACGCCGATCGGCGCGCCCATCGCGGTGGCCAGAGCGACCTGCTCCAGGCTGCCGATGATGGCGTGGTAGATGCCACCGCCCGGCTCGGCGTCGGCGACGACGCCCATCGAGTGGGTCAGGAAGTAGACGTCGAGGACCTTCACACCGCGGGCGACGGTCGTCCAGACCAGAGAGACCAGCGGCACGACGGCGAGCAGGAAGGCGACCCAGACCAGCGAGGTCGCAATGCGGTCCTTGGCCTGACGCTTGCCCTCGACAATCGAGGCGATGACGTACGTACCGACGACGTACAGGATCGCGGCGATCAGGCCCCACTGGATGTTGCTGTCCAGACCGGCGGCGAAGCTGATGCCGATCCCGAGGGCGATGGACCCGGCGGCGAGGGCGTAGGGGAACCACTTGGGGAGCCTGGCGCCCTGCATGCTGCTCGGGCGCTTCTCGGCTACGACGGTGCTCATGCGTTGGCCCCCGAGTACTCGGCGCGGCGGGCGATGATCGCGCGGGCGGCGCCGTTGACCAGCAAGGTGATGACGAACAGGACGAGACCGGAGGCGATGAGCGCGTCACGGCCGAACTCGTTCGCCTCGCCGAACTTGGCGGCGATGTTCTGCGCGAAGGTGCCGCCGCCCGGGTCGAGCAGGCTGGTCTGGATGAGGAAGCTCGGGGAGAGGACGGTGGCGACGGCCATCGTCTCGCCCAGTGCGCGGCCGAGGCCGAGCATCGACGCGGAGATCACACCGGAGCGCCCGAAGGGCAGCACCGCCATGCGGACGACCTCCCAGCGGGTGGCGCCGAGGGCCAGCGCGGCCTCCTCGTTCATCCGCGGCGTCTGCCGGAAGACCTCACGGCTGACGTTGGTGATGACCGGCAGGATCATGATCGCGAGCAGGATGCCCACTGTCAGCATCGAGCGCGGCGCGCCCTCTTCCCAGGAGAAGATCCCGGTCCAGCCGAGGTAGTCGTTGAGCCAGCCGAAGAGGCCGTTCATGTTCGGTACGAGGATCAGGGCGCCCCACAGGCCGTACACGATGGACGGCACGGCGGCGAGCAGGTCGATCACGTACGCGATGGGGCCGCTGAGCTTGCGCGGGGCGTAGTGCGTGAGGAACAGCGCGATGGCGACGGCGACCGGGACCGCGATGACCATCGCGATGATCGAGGAGACCACCGTGCCGAAGGCCAGGACGGCGATGCCGAAGACCGGCGGGTCGAGGTTGGCGTTCCACTCGAAGGTGGTGAGGAAGTTGCCCTCGTCCTTGCTGATCGCGAGGATCGCGCGATAGGTGAGGAAGATGGCGATCGCGGCCATGACCGTCAGCAGCAGGATGCCCGAGCCACGGGAGAGACCGAGGAAGATCCGGTCACCGGGTCGGGTGGCGCCACGGGCGGCGCGCTTCTGCTCGACCGCGGTCGGCTGGGGGGTGGGGGGTGAGGTGTCTGAGTTCTTGGTGGTTATGTCCATCGGGTTCTCCGGTCAAGAGGCTGCGGGCGATCAGCGACGAGCTGTCGGACCGTTTCTACGAGCGGGCCGACGTAGTACGCACACTGGTGGTGACGCTCCTGGCCGGGC
>NZ_JBSFDA010000348.1:0-3054 GCF_053593675.1 Streptomyces sp. NPDC002156
GGTTGGCGGGGGCGACCGGCGCGGATGCTGCGAGGCAAGCCCGGGTATCTCAGCCCGTCCGGCGTTTGAGGACAAGGCCCGTTCAGGGCCGGAGCGGGGGTCTGGGGGCGGCAGCCCCCGGCAGACGCCCAGCTGGCCGGCGGGGTTTCTCCCTGCCGGCCAGCTGGACTGCACGCACTACCTACCGCTTAGCCGCGCGGCTTCTCCCGCATCTCGTACGTCGCGATGACGTCGTCGACCTTGATGTCGTTGAAGTTGCCGAGGTTGATACCACCCTCGAACCCTTCGCGGATCTCGGTGACGTCGTCCTTGAAGCGACGCAGACCGGAGATGGTGAGGCTCTCCGCGATGACCTTGCCATCGCGCAGCAACCGCGCCTTGGTGTTGCGCTTGACCTCGCCGGAGCGGACCAGCACACCGGCGATGTTGCCCAGCTTGGACGAGCGGAAGACCTCGCGGATCTCCGCCGTACCCAGCTCGACCTCTTCGTACTCCGGCTTGAGCATGCCCTTGAGGGCTGCCTCGATCTCCTCGATGGCCTGGTAGATCACCGAGTAGTAGCGGACGTCGACGCCCTCGCGCTCGGCCATCTGCGCCGCTCGGCCCGCTGCGCGGACGTTGAAGCCGATGACGATCGCGTCGGAGCCGGTCGCCAGGTCGATGTCCGACTCGGTGACCGCACCCACGCCGCGGTGCAGGACGCGGATGTCGACCTCTTCGCCGACGTCGAGCTGGAGCAGCGAGGACTCGAGAGCCTCCACCGAACCGGACGCGTCGCCCTTGATGATGAGGTTGAGTTCCTGCACCAGACCGGCCTTGAGCGCCTCGTCCAGGTTCTCCAGGGAGAACCGGACTCCACGCCGGGCGAAGTTGGCGTTGCGCTCGCGCGCCGCCCGCTTCTCGGCGATCTGACGTGCCGTACGGTCCTCGTCGACGACCAGGAAGTTGTCGCCTGCGCCCGGGACGTTGGTGAGACCCAGGACCAGGACGGGAGTCGACGGAGTCGCTTCCTCGACGTTGTTGCCGTTGTCGTCGAGCATCGCCCGGACGCGGCCGTAAGCGTCGCCGACCACCATCGTGTCGCCGATGCGCAGCGTGCCGCGCTGGACCAGGACCGTCGAGACGGCACCGCGGCCACGGTCGAGGTGGGACTCGATCGCAATACCCTGCGCGTCCTGCTCCGGGTTGGCCCGCAGGTCGAGCGAGGCGTCCGCGGTGAGGACCACGGCCTCCAGGAGAGCCTCGATGTTGAGGCCCTGCTTGGCGGAGATGTCGACGAACATCGTGTCGCCGCCGTACTCCTCGGCCACCAGACCGAACTCGGTCAGCTGACCACGGACCTTGGTCGGGTCCGCGCCCTCGACGTCGATCTTGTTGACCGCGACCACGATCGGCACGTCGGCCGCCTTGGCGTGGTTCAGCGCCTCGATCGTCTGGGGCATCACACCGTCGTTGGCCGCCACCACGAGGATCGCGATGTCGGTCGACTTGGCACCACGGGCACGCATGGCGGTGAACGCCTCGTGACCCGGGGTGTCGATGAAGGTGATCTTGCGCTCTTCGCCGTTGACCTCGGTCGCGACCTGGTACGCACCGATGTGCTGCGTGATGCCACCGGCCTCGCCCGCGACGACGTTCGTCTTGCGGATGGTGTCGAGGAGGCGGGTCTTACCGTGGTCGACGTGACCCATGACGGTCACGACCGGCGGACGCGCGACGAGGAACTCCTCGCCACCCTCGTCCTCACCGAACTCGATGTCGAAGGACTCGAGCAGCTCGCGGTCCTCCTCCTCGGGGCTGACGATCTCGAGGACGAAGTTCATCTCGTCCGCGAGGAGCTTCAGCGTCTCGTCGGAGACGGACTGCGTGGCAGTGACCATCTCGCCGAGGTTCATCATCACGCCGACGAGCGACGCCGGGTTGGCGCCGATCTTCTCGGCGAAGTCGGTGAGGGACGCACCACGCGACAGGCGGACGGACTGTCCGTTGCCGCGCGGAAGCATCACGCCGCCGACCGACGGGGCCTGCATGGCCTCGTACTCCTGGCGCCTCTGCCGCTTCGACTTGCGACCACGACGCGCGGGACCACCGGGACGACCGAAGGCGCCCTGCGTGCCACCACGGCCACCCGGACCACCGGGACGGCCACCGAAGCCGGGACGACCGCCGCCGCCACCGCCGGGACCACCGGGACGGCCGGCGAAACCGCCGCCACCGCCACCACCGGGACCGGCCGGACGACCGGCGAAACCGCCACCGCCGCCACCGGGACGACCGGCGAAACCGCCGCCACCGCCACCGGGACGACCGCCGCCGCCACCGCCGGGACCACCCGGACGACCGCCACCGCCACCGGGACCGCGGCCACCAGGGCCACCGCCGGGACGCGGGGTGCCCGCAGCGGGACGCTGCGGCATCATGCCGGGGTTGGGACGGTTGCTGCCGGGACCGCCACCGGGACGCGGAGCGCCACCGGGACCACCCTGCGGACGAGGCATGCCGCCCGGACTCGGACGCCCGCCGCCCGCTTCCTGCGGACGGGGAGCGCCACCCTGGCCGCCGCCCGCACCCTGCGGACGCGGAGCGCCGGCACCGGGAGCGCCACCGGGGCCACCCTGGCCGCCGGGACGCGGAGCGCCCTGCGGACGGGGCGCCTGGGGACGCGCCATGCCGGTGGAGCCACCGGACGTGAAGGGGTTGTTGCCCGGACGCGGACCGGACGGACGGGCACCGCCGGGACGCGGAGCGCCCTGGCCACCCGGACGCGAGGCGCCCGGACGCTCACCGCGGCCCTGGCCACGGTCCTGACCGCGGTCCTGACCGCGGTCCTGGCCCGGTCCCCGGTCCTGACCGGGACCCGAGGGACGGGCACCGGGACGCGGGGCGCCGGGACGGGCACCGGTGGTGGGACGCGGCGCCTGTGCGGCGGCCGGCGTGACCGGTGCCGACGGCGGAGCGGTGAACTCCGGCGTGGTGGGTGCCGCTCGCGTCCTGCCCGGTCACCGGCGGGATCGTGCTGGCGCCCGCCTCCTTCATCGCGTCGATGGCCGCGCC
>NZ_JBSFDA010000349.1:0-2990 GCF_053593675.1 Streptomyces sp. NPDC002156
ACGCGATGCGGACGTAGCTCAGTTGGTAGAGCGCAACCTTGCCAAGGTTGAGGTCGCCAGTTCGAACCTGGTCGTCCGCTCAGCAGTCGAAGGCCCCGGTCCAGTGGACCGGGGCCTTCGTCGTGCTCAGGGTGTGTTCAGCGTGTGGTCAGCTCCAGCTGATCCCCGTCAGGCGTTCGTACGCCTCGATGTACTTCGCGCGGGTCGCGTCCGTGACCTCCTGCGGGGGCGGCGGCGGGGGCTGCTCGCTGGCGCGGACCCAGCCGGACTCGGCGGACGTGAGCCAGTCCCGTACGAACTGCTTGTCGAACGAGGGCTGTGCGTGGCCCGGCTCCCACACGTCGGCCGGCCAGAAGCGGGACGAGTCCGGGGTGAGGACCTCGTCGGCCAGGATCAGGGTCTCGCCGGCCGCCGTGGTCTCATACCCGAACTCGAACTTCGTGTCGGCCAGGATGATGCCCCGGTCGCGGGCGATGTCGCGGGCGCGGGAGTAGACGGCGAGGGTCGCCTGGCGGAGTTCGGCGGCGGACTCGGCGCCGACCTGGCGGGCGACCTCCTCGTACGGCACGTTCTCGTCGTGCTCGCCGACCGCGGCCTTGGTGGCCGGGGTGAAGATCGGGGCGGGGAGTTCCGAGCCGTCAGTGAGACCCTCGGGGAGGGCCAGGCCGCAGACCGTACGGGTCGCGTTGTACTCGGTGAGGCCGGAGCCGGTGAGGTAGCCGCGGGCCACGCACTCCACCGGCATCATGCGCAGGGACTTGCAGATCAGGGTGCGGCCCGCCCAGTCGGCGGGGGCGCCCGGCGGGAGTTCGGTGCTCAGGACGTGGTTGGGGGCCAGGTCGGCGAGCTGGTCGAACCACCAGAGCGAGAGCTGGGTGAGGACGCGGCCCTTGTCGGGGATCTCCGTCTGCAGCACCCAGTCGAAGGCGGAGATGCGGTCGCTGGCGACCATCACGAGGTCGCCCGCCTCGTTCTGGTACAGGTCGCGCACCTTGCCGGTGTGCAGATGCACCAGGCCCGGAACCTGGAGGGGCTCGGGCTTTTCTACGAATCCGGACACGGTTCCTCCCCGTGGTGATGACCAAGTGGGTCGATTCTCCCGTATGCGGAGAGTCGGTCGGCGCCAGGGGGCGGGGGGCCGGGTTTCAGTCCCGTTTGCAGATGCGGTCCAGGAGGTTCGCGGTGGCCCGCTGGACACGTGCGTCCACATGGCCGGGGCGGTCCAGGGACGGGGACCACGCGAACGTTCCGGACGCGAAGACCAAGGAGCCCGAGGGCGCCCGATAGAGGGAGGTCTCCTGGTGACGGAGGGCTCCTTCGCTGTCCGCGTACGGGGAGTGGGCGAGGAGGATGCGGTCCTCGTGCTCGGGGAGCTGGGTGCGCGGGAAGTAGCGGTCGGCCTCGCCGGCCACCATCCCGTCGATCTCGTCGCCGTCGTGGGCGCCGGTCGCCTCCCACATCCAGTGGTCGGCGTTGCGCACGACCATGGGGGTGGGCTCGGGGACCCGGCCCGCGTACTGGATACCGATCAGCTGCTGCTCGGGCCGGTCGATCTCGCGCCAGAGGGCGGGCTTCCCGGGCCCGCGACGCTTCCGGCAGGTGAGGAGGCGGTCGGCGACACCGGACGGGGATGGGCCCAGCTCCACCTGCCAGTACATGGTGTTGGCGGAGAGGAAGACGAGGGACGTGCCGTTCTCCCGGGCGAGCTCGGTGGTGCGGCGCATCGCCGAGGACCAGTACTCGTCGTGGCCCGGGAAGACCAGGCCACGGTAGCGGGTGGGGTCGACGCGGCCGGCGTGCAGGTCGCGGGCGTCGGCGTAGGCGAGGTCGTAGCCGTAGCGCTCGGCGAAGCGGATGAAGTCGTAGGCGTGGCCGACATGGAGGGGGAGGCCGGCGCCGGCGTACGGGCGGTCGAAGGAGACGGTCGTCGCGGCGTCGGCCTCGCCGAGGAGCCGGCCGTCGTCGTCCCAGGCGTGGTAGAGGCTCGCGCCGGTGCGGCCGTCCTCCGGGTAGAGGTTGTACGCCTGCCAGGTGATGTCGGGCAGGAGGAGCAGCAGGTCCGCCGGGTGGTTGTCGCGGACGGTGAAGGGGATGTGGGAGCGGTAGCCGTCGGCGGTGGTGAGTACGGCGACGTAGGCCCCGATGTTCCAGTACGACGGGATCTGGAGCCGCCAGGAGAGCCACCAGTGGTGGCAGGAGACCGTGCGGTCGGCGGTGAGGGGCGGGGGCTGGACGATGCCGGAGAGGCGGGGGCTGGTGGTGATCTTGGCTGCGCCGTCGCCGCCGTAGTGGCCGATGCGGTAGATGTCCACGGCGAACTCTTGCGGCGGGTCGACGGTGATGTGGAAGTCGATGGCCTCGCCGGGGGCGGCGGGGCCGGTGGAGGCGAAGCCCTTGATCTGCCGGTGTACGTCGTCGGCGGCTCGGGGGCCGCCGGTGGGGCGGGGGGCGGGGCGGGGGGTACGGGGCGTACGGGGGTTGGGGATTCTGGTGGTGGCTGTGCCGTGTGTGGTGGGGGTGGGGGTGGGGTCTAAGGGGTCCACGTACCAAGGGACTACGTGGCCCGTGTCGTCGAAGTAGGTCTCGCTGCCTCGGAGCCAGGGGACGGGGCCCAGGCCGAAGGGGTCCGTGACGGCGTGCGCGAGTGCTCCCGACTCCCAGCGGCGGATCGGCTGCGACCCCATGACTACTTCCCTCCCTGGCTCCCCCGTCAGCTGTGTGCGTGCGGTGTTGCGTTTCGCGGTGTTGCGTTTCGCGGTCTGGTGTCCGGCTGTCTTATGTCCCGAGCGATTGCCATGTGCGCTATCGGTCCCAGCACATCACATTACGCACGCAGTCCGTCACCGTTCGTCGCTAATTGACCAGAAGCGGAAGAGAGTCCTCCGACCTGTTTCTTCGCCCCCGCCGCCCCTACCCGTCCCATCCCTGGGGGCTGCGCCCCCAGACCCCCGCTGTCGGCCTGAACGGCCTCGTCCTCAAACGCCGGACGG
>NZ_JBSFDA010000350.1:0-2982 GCF_053593675.1 Streptomyces sp. NPDC002156
GTGCGCAGCGGCCGGGTCGGCGCGGCCGTCCAGGCCCTGGACGCCAAGTCCGGCGGCGACTGGCTGACAGTTCCAGCAGCACCGGCCCTTCCGTCGTGCACGGGAGCCCGTCAGCGGTCGACGGCGACCACGGCGTACGTCGTCTCGGGCGTCGGCGTCGTCGTGAACCGGGCGTTGGGCAGATACAGCCGGTTCCGGTACGCGGCGGCGGTGGTCGGCACATCGAAGTCCGGGTCGGTGATGCGCCGTCGGAAGACCCCGCTGCTCCCGTCCGGGGCGAGCGTGAACACGTCGATCGCGTTCTGCCGGTTCTGTACGACGTACAGCGTGCGCCCGATGAGCAGCAGGCCGTCGCCGTTGGTGAGCGGGGCCGCGTCGCCGAGCGCGACGAGCTTGGTGACCCCGGTGCGCGGGTCCACCCGGTGCAGTCCGCCGACCCCCGACTGGACGACGAGCAGCGCCTTGCCGTCGGGCGTGGCGGTGATCCCGTTGGCGTTGACGACCTCGCCGGCCACCTGGCTCCAGTCGCCGCTCAGGGCGATCCGTACGACGTCGTCGGCGCCCGGCAGCGCGCCGCCCCGGCCGAGCGGGAGGACGTACAGAGCCGGCTGGAAGGAGTCGGTGAAGATCGCCGCGCGCTTGGTCAGGAACACGTCGTTGGCGAAGGTGGGCGTCGCCGTGGTGAGGGTGTACGAGGCGAGGACGGCGCCGGTACGGGTGTCCACGACCCGGGCGCCCTGGCCGCGGGCGGAGACGAACAGCCGTCCCTGGCCGTCGAGTTTGAGCCCGACGGACGGGGTGCCGGGCCCGGCCGAGATGATCTCGCCGGCTCCGGTGCGCAGGTCTGCCCGGTAGATCGAGCCGTCGCCGAGCGAACCGAGATAGGCGTAGGGGCCCGTGCCGATGGCTATGCCTTCCGGGCGGAAACCGTTCGGCAGGGGTATCAGGGTCGGCAGGGTCTTCGGGGAGGCGGCGGCCGGTGAGGCGACCAGGGCGGCGGATACGGTGGCGGCTCCCGCGACGAGGAGTCCGCGGCGGCTGACTTGGCGTGCGAAGGAACCGTGTGTGGGTGCCACGGGGCTTCCTTCCAGGAAGGGACCGGCAGTTGGCCGGTCCTGCGGGTCAACTGACTCCGCCACCACATCACATGTCGACTCGCGCCACAGCCTGTCACAGTGAGTCGACAGCACCTCGACAGCAAGGACCACTGAACCACCCCTGTTTGGCACCCGCATGGACCGAAGGGAGCGGTTTGCGATGACCGACCAGGTACAGCCGGGATTCATCTGTCAGGGGACCGAGCAGGAGCTGATCGTCGTCGCCCGCCCCGAGGCCCGGCTGCGGGCCCGGCCCGACGGCGTACGTTCGGCCGCCGACGCCGATGTGTCGGCCCTCGGCAGGTTCCTCGACGCCGAACAGCTCGTCCTGGAACCGCTGTTCGGCAGCGAGGAGCGCCTTCGGCGTTCGGGGAGCACAGGAACGGAGAGTCCGCCCGACCTCGCGCTGTTCTACCGGGTGCGGGGCGGTGAGCGACGCGTTCGTGAACTGCGGGCCGGGATCGCCGAGTTGCCGGGTATCGACACGGCGTATGTGAAACCGGGCGCCTTGCCGGCCGCGTCACGGGCGACCGGAGCGAGCGCGGCGGAGGGCGCGACCGTGACCCCCGACCTCACCGGGCGTCAGGGCTACCTGAAGCCCGCGCCCGAGGGTGTGGACGCCCACTGGGCCTGGGAGCGGCCCGGCGGCACGGGCCGGGGCGTCACGGTGATCGACGTGGGAGGCGCCTGGCAGCTCGGCCACGAGGGACTCGCCGCCAGGCTCGCGGGCGTCGTCACCGGGACCCCGCTGGCCGACCTCGCCTGGCGCAACCACGGTACGTCCGTGATCGGCGTGCTCGGTGCCGACCGCGACGGGCACGGCATCACCGGGATCGTCCCGGAGGCGGTGACGGCCGCTGCGTCCGTCCAGGGGCTCGGCACGGCCGCCGCGATCCACGCCGCCGCCGAACGGCTCGGCCCCGGGGACCTCGTACTGGTCGGACTGCACCGGCCGGGACCGCGGTTCGGCTTCGCACCCCGCGACGACCAGCGGGGCTGCATCGCCCTCGAATGGTGGCCGGACGACCACGCCGCCGTCCGCCACGCCAGCGCCAAAGGCATCCTCGTAGTGGCCGCCGCGGGCAACGGCGCCGAGTCGCTGGACGACGGTGTGTACGAGCGCCGCCCGGCCGGGTTCCCGGAGTGGTGGCGCAACCCGTTCAACGTGTCCGACCCGTGCTCCGGCGCGGTCCTGGTCGGCGCCGGAGCCCCGCCGCCCGGCACCCACGGCCGCGATCACGGCCCCGACCGGTCCCGGCTGGCGTTCTCCAACCACGGGGCCCGTGTGGACGCGCAGGGCTGGGGCGCCGAGGTCACGACCTCGGGCGGCTTACGGGACCGGCCGGGCGACCTCCGGGGCGGCCCCGAGGAGATCGCCTGGTACACGGACAGGTTCTGCGGGACCTCCGCCGCCGCCTCGACGGTGGCCGGCGCCCTGGCCGCGCTCCAGGGCATGCTCAAGGCGGCGGCCCGGCCCCCGATGACCCCCGAGACCGCCCGTACGGTGCTGCGGGCCACGGGATCCCCGCAACAGGACGCTCCGGGCCGACCCGTGTCCCAGCGGATCGGCAGCAGGCCGGACATCAGGGCGGCGGTCACGCGTCTGCTGCCGGAGGCGGTCGGCTCGGGCCGCGCCGAGCGTTACTGGGACGAGCTGCTCCCTTACCCGCGCGAACTCCCGCCCAGACTCCGGCTGTTCGTGGCGGGTGCGTGGCGCAGCCTCGACCGTCCGTCCCCGGAGATCCGGCAGGCGGTGCACAGCGCGTTCGCGGGCGGGCGGCCGGACGTACGGGTCTGGTTCTCGGGGGACGAGATCGTCGGCTTGGTGATCACGGGCTGAACTGGTTGGGCACAGGTGGGGCGCTGGGCGGATGATCCGCCCAGC
>NZ_JBSFDA010000351.1:0-2813 GCF_053593675.1 Streptomyces sp. NPDC002156
TGGTTTATAGGGGGGGGGGGGCGTTGGGGGTGGCGGGGGGGGGCCCCCGGGGCGCACGGCCGCTTCCACGTGTCGGGCGGCGCCTCAGACTGTCGCCCTGCTCTGGGTCTCGGCCTCGGCTTGCCGCCGCATCAACTCCCGCTCCCGGTCGCGCCGTGCGGTGACGTCCCGGATGACCGCCCCGACGTACGTGCTGCCGTCGGGACCCGGCAGCAGGGCCACGCTGAACTCGATGGACAGCTTGCGGCCGTCCGCCGCCAGCGCGGGCACGTTCAGCAGATCCGCGTCCCCGTACTTGGTCGTCCCTCGCGCCATGGCTTCCTCGAACCCGTCCCAGTGCCGCTTCCGTTGCCGCTCGGGGATGATGACGTCCAGACTTCGGCCGTCCACGTCACCCGCCGAGAACCCGAAGATGCGCTCCGCACCCCGGTTCCAGAAGCGGATCAGCCCTTCGCCGTCGATGATCACTATGCCGTCGGGCGCCTGGGCGGCCATTCCCAGCACCACTTCGGGATGCAGATCTTCCATGTCGCCTCCGTACAGGGGCAGTTGGATACCGAACGCATACTGGACGACAGTATACAGATGGATGGTATACAGGATCCATACCACCCGAGGGGCCCGCGCTCCCGAACAGAGGCGGGACCCCCGCGGCGCAGGGGGCGCTCCCCGCCGCCAGGGGCCCCGCCGTCGTGGGCCGTGGCTCGACTACTCCGGCATCATGCGGCGGTTCCGAGTGCGAGGAGATCGCTGATGGCGTGGACGGTCCGCAGGGTGGGGACGTCGACGCCGGTGATGTCGGCGAGTTCGATGACGGCGGTCAGGAGGACGTCGAGTTCGAGGGGTTTCCCGCGTTCGAGGTCCTGGAGGGTGGAGGTGCGGTGGTCGCCCACCTTCTCGGCGCCGGCGAGGCGACGCTCGATGGAGATGCCGACACGGCAGTTGAGGGCCTCGGCGACGGCCAGGGTCTCTTCCATCATGGTCTGGATGACCTGACGGGTGCCGCCGTGATGGCACATCTGGCGCATCGTGGCCCGCGAGAGGGCACTGATCGGGTTGAAAGAGATGTTGCCGAGCAGCTTGAGCCAGATGTCGTTGCGCAGATCGGGCTCGACGGGACACTTGAGTCCGCCGGCCCGCATGGCCTCGCTGAAGGCGTGGCAGCGCGGGGAGGGGGAACGGTCCGGTTCGCCGATCGAGAACCGGGTGCCCTCCAAGTGCCTGACGACGCCCGGCCCTTCCAGCTCGGTCGCCGCATACACGACACAGCCGATGGCCCGTTCCGGCGCGAGTACGGCACTGACCGCGCCGCCGGGGTCCACGCTCTCGATGCGCTGACCGTCGTTCGGCCCGCCATGGCGGTGGAAGTACCACCAGGGGATGCCGTTCTGGGCGGCGATGACAGCGGTGGACTCGTGGAGCAGCGGCTCGATGAGCGGCCCGCACGCCGCGTACGAGTTGGCCTTGAGTCCGAGGAAGACATAGTCGACGGGGCCGATGTCGGCGGGGTTGTCGGTGGCGTGGGCGTGCGCGGTGAAGTCACCGCGGGGGCTGAGAACCCGTACGCCGTGCTGCCTCATGGCCGCGAGGTGCGGTCCACGGGCGACGAGATGGACGTCGGCGCCTGCTTGGTGCAGGGCGGCGCCGACGTAGGCGCCGATGGCTCCGGCGCCGAGGATGGCGACTTTCACTGGGTGGCGCTCCGTTCGGTCGAGGGTGTACCGCGGAACTGTCGAAAACTGTCGACGAAATATTGTCTACAGGATGGAAGTGGCGGCAGCAAGGGTCCGGGACGGTGCCCGGACGGCCACCCGGGGCCGCGTGAGCTGGGTTTCCGGTCGTTTGTGCGCCGTAGACTGTAGGCGAAAGCCAATTCATACTGGGCTCTCACATGTGGCGACGACGCTGCGGAGGAGGGGCCGTCATGCTGTCGACGACAGGACTGCCGCAGGGCGCGGTACCGAAGCTCGAACGTCCCGGTCCGCTCCGTGACCGGGTGTACGAGGCGCTGCTCGAACTGATCACCACCCGTGCCCTGCAACCCGGCCAGCACCTCGTCGAGAGCGAACTCGCCGGACACCTCGGGGTCTCCCGCCAGCCCGTCCGCGAGGCGCTCCAACGGCTCAGCACCGAGGGCTGGGTCGATCTGCGGCCGGCCCAGGGTGCCTTCGTGCACGAGCCGACGGAGGCGGAGGCGGACCAACTCCTCACCGTCCGCACCCTGTTGGAGGCCGAGGCCGCCCGCCTCGCCGCGACCAACGCGGGTGCCGCGGCCGTCACGGTGCTGGAGGAGATGTGCGCGGAGGGCGAGCGAGCGGTCGCCTCCGACGATGTGGATGCCGCGGTGGCGATGAACGCCCGACTGCACGCGAAGGTGATGGAGCTGGCCGGCAACTCGGTTCTGGCGGAGTTGGCGGCGCAGGTGGACCGTCGGGTGCGCTGGTACTACACGCCGGTGGCCCGGCAGCGTGGCCAGCAGTCGTGGATCGAGCACCGTGAGCTGATCGCGGCGATCGCGGACGGCGACGGGCAGCGGGCCACGGAGGTCATGCGGGCCCATACGGAACACACCCGCAAGACGTACCACCAGCGGGAGCGGTAGCGGGGTGGCCGTACGGTCACCGTCCCGTTGCTCGTGGTGAGAGATATGCAGGTGAAAGCCACTCTGAAAGCTTGGTATTGTTGTTCGTGTCGCTGCGGGGAGCACTCCCGACGGCGGCAGACACCTAGTCCGGGTGGCGGAATGGCAGACGCGCTAGCTTGAGGTGCTAGTGCCCTTTATCGGGCGTGGGGGTTCAAGTCCCCCCTCGGAC
>NZ_JBSFDA010000352.1:0-2414 GCF_053593675.1 Streptomyces sp. NPDC002156
GCCGGTGGCTGTTCAGGATCGGGCTGGTCGCGGTGATGTTGGCCTTGATGCTGTTCGCGATGGCCCATCAGTGGACTGGGGACCTGTACCACGAGCTGATCGGTGTTGTGCTCTTCGCCGGGGTCCTGGTCCACAACGCCATCCATCTGAGTTGGTATGCCAGGCTTCCGCGCAACACCCGCAATCGGCGTCATCGGCTCACCATCCTGGTCGACTTCCTGCTGCTGATCAGCATGACCGTCCTGCTGGGCAGCAGCCTGGTCGTCTCGCGGGAGGTCTTCGCCTTCCTGGGTCTGTCGGGCGGCGCGACCGGCCGACAGACCCACATCCTCGTGGCGACAGCGACGTTGATCCTCGTGGCCGTCCATCTCGGGCTGTATTGGCAGACGGTGATGGGGGTGGTCCGCTCCATGGTCGGGCGCCTTGCGTCCTCCAGCGCCGCCCTGGTGGCCCTGCGCATCCTGGTGGTCGTGGCCGTCGCCTACGGAGTGAAGGCGTCCTTCGACCTGGACGTCGGTACGAAGCTGGTCGGCTACTACTCCTTCGGCTACTGGGACTTCGAGAACGACACGGTGGGGTTCTTCGCCGGCTATGCATCGATCGTCGCCATGTACGCCGCGCTCGCCCACTACCTGCGCCGCTGGGGCACCAGACGGCGCGTGGCGAAGTCATCGGTGACGTCGCGTAAGACGCAGGGGAGGGAGGTCGGTTCTTCACCGTGACGGAGCCGCCGCCCGCGTCCTGCTGTGGCAAGTCGCCGACGCGCACCACCTGCCTGAGCGTGAAGTACTCCGCCGCGTGCTCCTCCGCAACGACGGGTGCGAAGGGACCGAACGGCTCGTGGACCGGCTTCCGGTCACCCCTGGAAAAGGCCGACGAGCCGGTAATCTTTCGCCTGGATCACCGACCAGAGACGGAAGCGACGAACTGTGGCCACTGCTGGCGTGACCCCCGCCAAGGTCTCGGACTTCTACTGCCACCAGGCCATTCCCGGCCTCGTGGAGATCGAGCGGGTGATGGAGACGGACCGGGTGCTGGCGTTTCACCACACCCGGCCGTCACACCCGGTGCACATCGTGGTGGTGCCGAAGGAGCACATTCCGTCGCTGATCGACCTGGGGGACGGCGGCCCCGAACTGCTGGCGGAAGTCATGGACGTGGTGGCCAAGGTGGCGGCTCAGGTCACTGAGAAGCACGGCGCCGCCTCGGTGACCACCAACAGCGGCCTGTATCAAGAGTCCAAGCACATGCACTGGCACGTCTACCACCGCGGTGAGACCGACGAGCAGATTCTCGGCCTGTACGGGCACGGGGACGGCTGAGGCTCAGCGGGCTCGATGCCGGCCCCGCGGTCCTGCGGCCGCGAGGGACCCGTGGGCGATGCGGTCGGCCGCCTGGTGGATCACGGTGGGGTCCGGCCGGCCGAACCCCACGGGGGTGTCGGCCAGGTGAAAGCAAGCTGCGGCGAGCACGGCGCCGCCGGTCGGCGCCTCGTCGTCGTGGACGAGGTGACACCGTCCCTCCTGGCGCCGCGCGTACGCGGTCTTGATGCCGAGCCCGCTGCGCATCCGGTCCGGGTTGCCGTGCGCGAGGTCGTGCCGCAGAGGCAAGCCGGTGACGACCGTCTTCCGGGCGAGCCGGCCCGGTGTCTCGTGCGCGGCCGGTTCGGAGAGACAGACGTGGGCCGTCATGCGTGCGAGGATCCGGTTCGCGAGTCCGAGGGAATCGTCGGACTCGTGGATCACGAAGCTCCTTTGCCGCCTACGGAGTTACGTGCGCCCCAAATGCCGCATGGTCAGGGCCAGTTGCAGTCTGAGCCTGCCCTGCGGAGTACGGACGGGCCACCCGAGCAGTGCCTCGGCGTGGCCCAACCGGTCCTGGAGCGTGGAGTGGTGGACGTTGACCTCGACGGCGGCTCCCCGCAGGCTCGCCGTCGAGGCGACGGCGTGCAACGTCGCCAGCATCCAGGGCGCGTCCGCGACCGCCGCCTCCAGTGACTGCACATCGGGCGGCGGATCGGCGCCCGGCACGACCAGCTCGGCGAGCAGCCCGATGCTGCCGAGCTCATCGGCGTACACGAGCCGGGGGCCGGGGGAGTGAGGGGTGCCGTCGGCGGTGAACCGGAGCGCGGTGCGGGCGGCTGTCCAGGAGCCCGGCAGGTCCAGCACCGGCACGGCGGGGCCGACACCGACCCGGCCGGGCGGGAGAGCGGGGTCGGGGGATCCGACGTGATCCGGTGAGTCCGGACCGCCCTCGACGGGGGTGGGCCTGCGGAGTGCGGCAGCGGCCAGGATGCGGGGCGGGCCGTTCAGCGGGGCGACACAACCGCGTCCGAGAGCAGGGCCAGCTCCTCCTCGCCGTCGGGGGCACGGCGGCCGGCCACCTCGATCGCCGAGCGTTCCAGGACGCGGCGC
>NZ_JBSFDA010000353.1:0-2366 GCF_053593675.1 Streptomyces sp. NPDC002156
CCCTTTTCGTTGACCCACATCTTGGTGGTGATGAACAGCTCGTCACGGGCGATGCCGCTGGCCTTGACGGCCTTGCCGACGGCTTCTTCGTTGCCGTAGGCGGCGGCGGTGTCGAGGTGGCGGTAGCCGGCGGCGAGGGCGTCGGTGACGACCCGCTCGGTCTCCTCGGCGGGGACCTGGAAGACGCCGAAGCCGAGGACCGGCATCTGGACGCCGTTGTTCAGCGTGACATCGGGGATCGTGGACATGGTGAACCTTTCGGGGTGGTGCTGAACGGCGCGGGGGTGCGCACCGGCACGTGGGGGAGGTGGGTCAGGTGTTACCGGCCGCGGTCGCTCGGTTCTTCCTTCGCGGGCTCGACGGGGTCCGGCGCGGCGGCCCAGCTGGCGAGCAGGTCGAGGGCCTGGCGGCTGGGTGAGCCGGGTTCCGCGGTGCAGATGATCAGCACGAGACCGGGATCGGCGGGCAGATCGAGGGTTTCGTAGGAGAGGTCGAGGTCACCGACGGCCGGGTGGTGCAGCCGCTTGACTCCCGTGCGGTGCAGCCGGACGTCCTGTGACGCCCACCGGGTGCGGAACTCCTCGCTGCGGGTGCACAGCTCCCCGATGAGATCGGTCAGTGCCTTGTCGTAGGGGTTCTTGCCGGCCAGGAGGCGCAGCCCGGCGACGCCGTCGCGGCCGGTGGCCTCCCAGTCGAGGTAGTACCCGGCGGCGCGGGGGTTCAGGAAGCGGAACCGTGCGGCGTTGACCGGGCGGGCGGGGTCCTCGTACAGCGGAGACAGCAGGGCTTGGCCCAGCGCGTTGGTGGCCATGACGTCCGCGAGGCCGTTGGTGACGTAGGCCGGGGACAGCTGGCTGTCCAGGATCGCCTGGATGGCCGGACGTACCCGCTGTACCGCCGGGCGGCGGCGTACCGCCGTGCCGCTGTTGGCCGTACGCGCCAAATCGAACAGGTGTGCCCGCTCGGCCTCGTCCAGCAGCAGCGCCCGGGCCACGGCGTCCAGAACGGTCTCGGAGGCACCGCGCACGTTGCCGCGCTCCAGCTGGGTGTAGTACTCCACCGACACCCCCGCCAGGTCGGCCACCTCGCTGCGTCGCAGACCGGGCACACGGCGGGTGCCGCCGTGGTCGACGAGGCCCACCTGCTCGGGGGTGACCTTCCCGCGGCGTGAGATCAGAAAGTCCCGTACCTCGCTGCGGTTGTTCATGCCTTTCACGCTACGAGCCGCACCGCGAACGTGGGAGGTGCTGCCAGTACCCCCCTCGGTGGCATGCCGCGGGGGGTACTGGCAGCATCTCCCACCGCCACCGCCGGCTGCCTAGCCTCGACGATGAAGCAGCCGGTGTCGGCCGGCTGCGCCGACGATGAGGAGCGCGTCATGCAGTACACCCGTCTGGGTACCTCCGGACTGAAGGTCAGCCGTATCGCACTCGGGTGCATGAGCTTCGGTGACACCTCGCAGATGCCGTGGGCGCTGGACGACGACGGTGCCGAGCCGGTCTTCCGCCAGGCCGTCGAGTCCGGGATCACTTTCTGGGACACCGCCAACATCTACGCCTACGGCACCTCCGAGGAGATCGTGGGCCGCGCGATCAGGAGGTACACGAAGCGCGACGACGTCGTCCTGGCCACCAAGCTGTTCAACCCCATGCACGGCGGACCCGGTGGGTCCGGCCTGTCGCGCAAGGCCGTGATGGAGCAGATCGACGCCTCCCTGACCCGGCTGGGCACCGACTACGTCGACCTCTACCAGATCCACCGCTTCGACCCGGAGACCCCGGTCGAGGAGACCATGGAAGCCCTGCACGACCTCGTCAAGGCCGGCAAGGTCCGCTACCTCGGCGCCTCCTCGATGTGGGCCTGGCAGTTCGCCACCATGCAGCACGCGGCCCACAGTCACGGCTGGACGCCCTTCGTGTCCATGCAGGACCAGTACAGCCTGCTCGCGCGGGAGGAGGAGCGGGAGATGTTCGGCCTGCTCGCCCACACCGGCGTCGGCTCCATCCCCTGGAGCCCCCTGGCCGGCGGCCGAGTCGCCCGCCCCTGGGGCCAGGGCAGCACCGTACGGGCCCAGACCGCCCCCGACACCGACCACCTCGGGCGCCCCCTGTTCGTCGACACCGACGAAGCCATCGTCGACGCCGTCCAGAAGATCGCCGACGCACACGGTGTCCCGATGGCCCAGGTCGCACTGGCCTGGGTCCTGAAGAACCCCGTCGTGTCCGCGCCCATCGTCGGCGCCACCAGGACCCGCCACCTCACCGACGCCGTCGCCGCGCTCGACCTCACGCTCACCGAGGACGAGATCGCCGCACTGGAAGCCCCCTACACCCCACGCCTGCCCACCTACTTCTGATCGGCCGACC
>NZ_JBSFDA010000354.1:0-2323 GCF_053593675.1 Streptomyces sp. NPDC002156
CCAGCTTGCCCGAGTTGTTCGGATCGGCGATCAGGACGACCCCGATGAACGGCGTACCGAGGCTCTACTGTTCTAGCTCGCGTCCTCGCTGTCGATGCCCAGGCCGGGCAGGAGGCCCGGGAGGAGCGGGGGCAGCGTGACGTCCGGTTCGGTGGTGGACGGGGTGGTCGTGGACGGGGATGCCGTGCCGCTGTCCTGGGGCGGGTCGAGGAGGCCGCCGGTGTTGCCGCCGAGCAGGCCGTCGTCGACGGAGTCGGAGGTGGACGGCTTGGGGTTGCCGCTGCTGGATTCGCGCCCGTCGGTGGAGTCGCCGCCGGTGTCGCTGGGTGCGGCCGACCGGTCGGCGCCGGACGAACTCGTGCCCGACTCCGGTCCGGTGCCCTGCCGTTGGCCTCCGCCCGCACCGCCGCCGCCCGGGCCGCTCTTGGCGGGGGGCTTCGGGAGCAGGGACTGGAGGGGGGCGACCTCTTGGTCTATGGCGTCGAAGACCGACGAGACCTCCTGGCTCACGTCCCCGAGCTGGACCGGGAGGCGGTCGCGCAGGGCGCCCCAGGCTTCGCGGTGGGAGCGGGAGAAGGCGTCCAGGGCCTGGATGGGGCCCAGGGAGTCGGGGTCGCGCTGATACGCCTCGTGCAGCAGGCGGTGCCCCTCCGAGGCGTCGTGCCGCATGCCGGACAGGGCGCGGCGGATCTCGCCGAGCGACTCGTGGTCGAGCTGTCCGGCGCGGTCGCGCTCCATGAGCCTGCGGGCCTCGCTGAGCCTCGTCGAGGCCTGGTCGAGGTAGACCTCGCCTCGCTCGTTGTCGCCGTCGGCCAGGTAGTTGAGCTTGATGTCCTCGATGCCGCGCTTCAGGCCGTACAGCGAATCACCGGGCAGGGCGTCGGAACTGGCAGCGGCGACGCCGCCGAAGGCTCCCGCGGCCACGCCCACGCTGAGCCCGCCCGCGGCGAGACCCTTCGTCAGCCGTGAACGCGGTCGCAACTTCCCCAGCCCGCTCGCCCGGTGCGCGCCCCTGGCCCGGGAGCGCTGTTCGGGGACCAAAGGGTCCGCCGCTTCGCCTCCCGGCACCGTGCCGTCCCGCAGCATGGCCTCCATCGCGGCCACCAACTGGGCCCGGTGGACGACCTTGACCGCGGGGTCGAGCACCGGCTTCGGCAGCTCGCCGAGACCGGTCGCGAGGGCCACCAGTCGGTTCGGTTCGGTGCGTTCCGCCCTGTGGTCCGCCCGGGGGGCCGTCCGTTCCTCGGCTGCCGGGGACGGCTCCGGGTCAGGGTCCGGTGCCGGTCCGTCGGGCTGCTCTGCCGCCGAGTCCCGGTCGGACAGCTCCTCCAGGGCCTGGGCGAAGGCGTTCGCCCGCCGGTGCGCCGAAACGTTCGCGATCACTGGCGGCACCTCCTCTCGTCATGACGGTCGACTCCCCAGGGGGTCCTGAGGGTTGCACGCCCCTGACCGCATCCACACGATCGAGTGATCGGAGACGGCCGGGGAGTGACCACAGGGAGCCTGTATCCCGCACAACGAGTGGCGCGGCACTTGGGTTACGGACGGCGGATGATCGGACCGCGAACTCAACGGACTTTCACGGAAGGTGAGTTGGTGGTCGCTGAGGGTGCGGCCGGTGGGCGTGCGAAAACCCGGTGGAGCGTGGGGAGCGGGGTGGGGTGCGTGGGGTGCCGGGTCGCTTCTTCCGGCTCGGGTGCGGTGCGGGCGTACGCGGGGTGCTTCGTACGGCCTTTCAGCGCGCGTCTTCCGGGAGGAGCCGGGCGAGGGTGCGGACGGCGCGGTACTGGAGGGTCTTGATCGCGCCCTCGTTCTTGCCCATGACGCGGGCGGTCTCGGCGACGGACAGCCCCTGGAGGAAACGCAGCGTCACGCACTCCTGCTGCTGGGGGTTGAGGCGTCGTACGGCGTCGAGGAGAGCGGCGTTCGAGAGGGACTCCAGGACGGAGTCCTCCGGTGAGCGCTCGACCTCGTTGGCGTCCAGCATCTCGCCGGTCGTGACCTCCAGCCGGAAGCGGCTGGACTTGAAGTGGTCGGCGACGAGGTTGCGGGCGATGGTGACGAGCCAGGCGCCGAAGTCGCGGCCCTGATAGGTGAAGGTCCCGATGCGGCGCAGGGCGCGCAGGAACGTCTCGCTCGTCAGGTCCTCGGCGGTGGCCTTTCCTCCCACGCGGTAGTAGATGTACCGGTACACAGTGTCGCTGTACTGGTCGTAGAGGCGGCCGAAGGCGTCGGCCTCGCCGGCCTGGGCGCGTTCGACAAGGTCCATCATGCGGGCGCTGTCGCTGTCGGCGGCGGGGCGTCGCGCGGTGGCGGCGCCGGC
>NZ_JBSFDA010000355.1:0-2196 GCF_053593675.1 Streptomyces sp. NPDC002156
GACGGGCTGAGTCAGTCAGCCCGTCCGGCGTTTGAGGACAAGGCCCGTTCAGGGCCGTAGCGGGGGTCTGGGGGCGGCAGCCCCCGAGGATGGGACGGGTAGGGGCGGCGGGGGCGAAGGAAAGGCCCCTCAGTCGTCCAAGCCGTCCGCCGCTCTGCGTTCCCTCAGTTCCACGATCGCCCTCCGCCGCGCCAAGCGGTGTGTGCGGCGGATCTGGGCCTCCTGGTAGCGGCGGTCGTCGCGTTCCGTTTCCGGGAGGACCGGTGGGACGCGGCGCGGCTTGCCTTCGGCGTCGACCGCCGCGAAGACCAGGTACGCCGACCCCACCTGCGTCGCCGGCGTCGACTCGTTCCAGCGCTCGGCGAGGACGCGTACCCCGACCTCCATCGAGGTCCGGCCGGTCCAGTTGACCTGGGCCTTGACGTGGACCAGGTCACCCACCCGCACCGGCTCCAGGAACGCCATCTCGTCCATCGACGCCGTGACAGCGGGGCCGCCCGAATGCCGCCCGGCCACCGCGCCCGCCGCATCGTCGACCAGTTTCATGATCACCCCGCCGTGCACCGTACCGAGAAGGTTGGTGTCGGCGTGGGTCATGATGTGGCTGAGAGTCGTCCGGGAGGCCGAGGTCGGCTTGCCCGGGGGTGCCGCATCTGCGCTGGTGGCCTGGTCTGTCATGGCCCTCACCTTATGCCGGACGTACACATGGGCGATTTGTGTCAGCTTCGCAACAGCCCTGCTCCTAATTTCCTTCGACCCTTGTATAGGACACACCCCGGCACTGCACACTGGTCGGCATGAACGATTGGCCTGACGCGTGGTCCGACGACAACCGCAACAACCGGTACGGTCGCGGCAGCGCGAACGCACAGCCCGAGGGTGCGCGCGTGATGCGACAGGTTCAACGTGGCCCGGGTGGCCAAAGCGGCCAGTACGGGCAGGGGTCCTCCTCCGCACCGCCCTACGGTGGCGGGGTCCCGCCTCAGCAGCAGCCGTACGGCAGTGACCCGTACGGCAACGACGGCTACAGCGGCGGCGGCAGCGACTACAACACCGGGCAGGTCTACGGCGGTGGCGGGGCCGGTGCCGGTGCCGCAGGAGGCGGTGGGCGTGGTGCCCGCCCTGCGCCTAACTGGCGCAAGCGGATCAAGTGGACCGCGATCACCCTGGTCACCCTGCTGGTCGTGGTGTCCGTCAGTACGTACTTCTGGGCCGACTCCAAGCTGAACCGCGAGGTCGACCTGTCGAAGGTCATCGACCGGCCGGACACGGGCAAGGGCACTAACTATCTGATCGTCGGTTCCGACAGCCGCGCGGGGCTGTCCGACGAGGAGAAGAAGAAGCTTCGTACCGGGTCCGCCGCAGGCCAGCGCACGGACTCGATGATGATCCTGCACACCGGCGACAACGGCCCGACCCTCATCTCCCTCCCCCGTGACTCGGACGTGGAGATCCCCACCTTCGTGGGCTCCGAGTCCGGCAAGACGTTCAAGGGCACGGGCCGGCACGTGAAGCTGAACGCGGCGTACGCGGAGGACGGGCCCGAACTGCTCGTCCGTACCGTCGAGTTCAACACCGGGCTGCGCATCGACCACTACGTCGAGATCGGCTTCGCCGGCTTCGCGAACATCGTGGACGCGGTCGGCGGTGTGGAACTGACCATCCCCAAGGGCGGGATGAAGGACACCAAGTCCGGCGCCAACTTCACGGCGGGCAAGCAGACCCTCAACGGCGAGCAGGCCCTGGCCTTCGTTCGTACCCGGTACGCGCTCGCGGGCAGCGACCTGGACCGTACGAAGAACCAGCAGAAGTTCCTCGCGGCCCTGGCGAGCCAGACGGCGACGCCGAGCACGCTGCTGAACCCCTTCAAGCTCTACCCCACGATGAGCGCGGGCCTCGACACCCTGGTCGTCGACAAGGACATGAGCCTGTTCGACCTGGCCGACATGTTCTGGGCGATGAAGGGCGTCACCGGCGGCGACGGCAAGTCGATGAACATGCCGCTCGCGGGCTCGTCCGGCGGCAACCTCCTCTGGGACAAGACCAAGGTGAAGACCCTGGTCACCGAGTTGAAGAACGACGACACGGTCACCGTCACCGGCTGGAGGCCGGCCGGGTCGCCCGGGAGTTCAGCGAGGAGGTGCCACAGGGTTCCGTGATCAGCACCACCCCGGATCCCGGCACCGAGCGGCGCGC
>NZ_JBSFDA010000356.1:0-2089 GCF_053593675.1 Streptomyces sp. NPDC002156
TGGGCGGTGAGTTCGGCATCGGGGTAGTGCTCGGGACTTGCGTCGAGGTCGACCCGTATGCCCTGGCCGTCCGCGCGGTCGTACACGTTGACCGCCACGGTCGCCATGGGTGACCTGGACGCGGCGAAGGACTGGGCCGAGCGGGCCCACGAGGAGGCCGAGCGGCTCGATCTGCCCGTGCAGCGCGCCTCGGCCATGCGCAGCGCCGCGCAGATACGCCTCGGTCTGGGTGACGACCGGGCGGCGGCGGACCTGTTCATGGCGGCGGCCGACGAGAGCGCCCGCAGCGGAGGGGTGTTCTGGGAGGCGTTCTCCCTGCTCTTCGGCGCCTCCCTGCTGGCGGCGGACCCGGGCGCTTCGCGGCGGGGGCAGGCGGCCTGGCACCGGGGGCGGCGGCTCGCCGTGGCCGGGGGCTGCGGGATGCTGACCGGTCTCGCCGAGGCGGTCGGCCCGATGGTGGCCGCAGCCGCCGACGCGCCCGAGCGCCGCCTCGCCGAACTGACCGCCCGGGAACGGGAGATCGCCGACCTCGTCGCCGACGGCCTCACCAGCCCGGCGATCGCCGAACGGCTCTGCCTGAGCCGCCGCACGGTCGAGACCCACCTCTCCCGGGTCTACCGCAAGACGGGAGTCTCATCGCGGGCAGCTCTGGCGGGCCTGATGGCGGGGCGCACGCCGAAGCCTTCCTTGAGCGGATGAGCCACGCACGGTTCGAACCACGGACACCGGGAGTCCTGTGCATCAGCCACAAGTCACAAGGCGCGAGACGGTGCGACTTACGCTGACACCCGGCGACCGGACCCCCTAATCGCCGCCAGGATCCATCAAGCCCTCGGTGGTGCCGCCACTGTGATCAACGTAGGAGCCGGCACCGGCTCCTACGAGCCGTCACACACGGTGCTGGCGGTCGAACCCAGCTCAGTGATGATCGCCCAGCGCCCAGCCGGATCCGCACCCGCCCTGGAAGCATCCGCGGAGTCGATCCCTCTCGCCGACGACTCGGCCGATGCGGCGATGGCCCTCCTGACAGTGCACCACTGGAGCGACCTGGAAGCCGGCATCGGCGAACTCCTCCGCATCGCCCGGCAGCGGATCGTCGTCCTGACCTTCGACCCCGACATCAACCACAGGTTCTGGCTGATGGAGGAGTACCTGCCCGAAGCAGCCGCGTTCGACGACACACGAGCCGTCGCGGTCGACCGCTTGGCCACGCTGTTGGGAGGCGTCCGCATCGAAACCGTCCCCATCCCGCACGACTGCACCGACGGATTCCTCGCCGCCTTCTGGCGTCGACCCGAGGCATACCTCGACCCGGAAGTGCGGGCCGGTATCTCGCTGTTCGCCCAGACCAGCGACGAAGTCGTCCAGCCGGGCCTGGCCCGGCTGTCGGACGACCTGTCCTCCGGCCGGTGGCACCAACGCCATGCCGACCTGCTCGACCGCGAAGCCCTCGACGCCGGCTACCGGCTACTCGTGGCCGACCTGTAGAACCGGGCGAACCGTCAGACGGCACACTCGACGGCGAGTGTGCAGCGGCCCGGGAGCCTCTGGGTGTCCGATGCTGTTCACCGCTGCTCGCCGACCTTCGCCGCCAGGAGGCCGGTATCAGCTGGGTTCTGTACGCCGACGTGCCGAGTAGGGGCGGCCCACCGTGGTGTGGACGAGCCAACCCGCTGCCGCACCGACTGCGTACCAGAACAAGTCGGGTGGATTGAAGGTGGAACCGAGCACGAGGCGAATGATGGCGCTGCGTTGGGAGAGTTCCGCCGTCATCTCGCTGAGCTGCAGGAACTCGATCGCCCAGCTGACGGTCAGTGCGCTTGCGGCGGCCGTCAGGGGTGTCACTCGTGGTGCCACCAGAACGACCAGGGTGAGAAGCAGGACGGTGTACAGCGCGTCTCCGCCGTACTTGGCCAGGCTTCCCGCGGCCACCGCCCGGAGTCCCAGCCCCGCGCCGACGGTCACCACCGCGGCCCCGGCCGCCGCCAGCCGGATCCGTACCGGTTCGACGCCGTGGTCATCGGTTCCGGGGATGAGGGGCACAGGGGCATACTGCCGGACGTCCGGCGCTCGCGGCGAAGCCGCGCAC
>NZ_JBSFDA010000357.1:0-1966 GCF_053593675.1 Streptomyces sp. NPDC002156
CTGGGGGCTGCCGCCCCCAGGCCCCCGCTGTCGGCCTGAACGGCCTCGTCCTCAAACTCCCCCAGAGGGGGGACCCCCAACGGGCTGGATTGGCCAACCCTGTTCACGGCGTCACCGCGAAGTGGCGCAGGATCGCTGCCGTCAGGCCCGGGTCGCCCTCTGCCTTGATGCGGTCGGCGACCGACTCCGGGGTCACCCGGCCGCAGGCGAGGCGGAAGTAGGTCTCCCAGTCGAGGGCGAAGGTGGCGGCGGGGCCGAGGGCCGGGGACGTTTCGAGGGTGCCGCGGCCGTTGATGTCGACGCGGATCGTGCGCAGGAACTCGATGGGACCGTGCACGTCGAAGACGATCGCCGAACTGCGCGGCGCCCCCGCGTCCTTGGCGACGACCTTCGGCAGCGCGCTGAGCAGCATGTCCCGCGCGATGTGCGCGCCGGGGGAGTCGATGTTGCCGGGTACACCGAGGGCGGTCCGCAGATCCTGCTCGTGCACCCACACGTCGAACGCCCGGTTGCGCATGGCGACTTCGAGGGCGGTCTCGCGGCCGTAGAGGCCGCGGATCTTCGCCCCCGGTTCCCGTGACTCGTTGCGCAGCTGGCGGTTGCGGCGAATGATCGTGTACTCCAGCTCCGACGTCATCTCGGGCGCCGTGTGGTGCCGCCGTACGTCGACCTGCATCTCCATGTAGCGCTGCTGCTCGTTGGTGACGTGGTACAGGTCGCGCGGGAGCGTGTGGATGGGGCGCGGGTCGCCGAGCATCTCGCACTCCAGGCCGATGACATGCGAGACGATGTCACGGACCGACCAGCCCGGGCACGGGGTCCGGCGGTTCCACTCGCCCTCCACGAGCGGCGTCACCAGCTCGGATATCGCTTCGATGGAGTGGGTCCAGGCGTCGGCGTAGGGCTGGAGAGTGGGATGCAGACTCACGGAACGGGACCCCTCGGGCGGTCGGTGCGCGGGCAGTGGGTGTCTTGGAACGTTAAGTTACGCTGCTGTGAGGCACCCCGGCAGTGCTTTCGTGTGACGATCGTAGGCCCGTGTGAACGGCTCGAATGTCAGGACGGTGGTAGTGTGCGCGCCTCGCTCATCCAGATCGGTGTAGAAGGGGGCGAATCGGTCGAATCGCGTCGGCGGCGTGTGGCGTCGCTGGTACGGGACGAGGCCGGTGCCGATCTCGTCGTACTGCCCGAGCTGTGGACGACGGGGGCTTTCGCGTACGAGCTGTTCGCGAGCGAGGCCGAGCCGTTGGACGGGCCGACGTATGAGGCTATGGCCAAGGCCGCGAGCGACGCGGGCGTGTGGCTGCACGCCGGCTCGATCCCGGAGCGGGACCCCGAGGGGCCGCTCTACAACACCTCCCTTGTGTTCTCGCCCGATGGTGAGCTGGCTGCCGTCTATCGCAAGATCCATCGGTTCGGTTTCGACAAGGGTGAGGCCGTGCTGATGGGGGCGGGCGCGGAGCTGGTGACCGTCCGGCTGCCTGAGACGACGGTTGGTGTCGCCACCTGTTACGACCTCCGTTTTCCTGAGTTGTTCCGTGGGCTTGTCGATGCGGGGGCCGAGACGATCGTGATCTCGGCGGGGTGGCCGGAGCGGAGGCGTTCGCACTGGACGTTGCTGGCTCAGGCTCGGGCGGTCGAGAACCAGGCGTTTGTTCTTGCTTGTGGAACGGCTGGGGAGCATGCGGGGGTTCCTCAGGCCGGTCACTCGATCGTGGTTGATCCGTGGGGTGAGGTGTTGGGGGAGGCGGGGGCCGGCGAGGAGGTTCTGCGGGTCGAGTTCGATCCCGCGAAGGTGGGGGAGACTCGGGAGGTGTTTCCGGCGCTGAAGGATCGGGTGCTGGGGGTTCCGGGGCGGGGTTGAGTTTTTCTCGCCCCCGCCGCCCTTACCCGTTCCCATCCTCGGGGGCTCCGCCCCCGAACCCCCGTATCGCGCTGAACGCGCTCGTCCTCAAACGCCGGACGG
>NZ_JBSFDA010000358.1:0-1898 GCF_053593675.1 Streptomyces sp. NPDC002156
TTACCCGTTCCCATCCCCTGGGGGCTGCGCCCCCAGACCCCCCTTTCGGCCTGAACGGCCTCGTCCTCAAACGCCGGACGGGCTGGATGACGGCCCTCCGTCCTCAAGCGCCGGACGGGCTAGAAGATCTAGCCCGTCCGGCGTGTTCGGAGCCCCTACGGCGCCATGGCCCGCCCGGTCGTCGGGGAGATCTTCCCGGCGCACAGGCCCCGACCGGCCAAGCCCTGTGCGATGCGCGGAATCGCGGCCAGGGTGTTTGCCGACCAGTCGTGCATGAGAATCACCTGCCCGCTGGTGAGTCGCGCAGCGGCCTGCACGATCGCGTCGGCGCTCGCCCCGTTCCAGTCCTGTGAGTCCACGTCCCAGATGATCTGGGTCAGGCCGTACTTCGCCGCGACCGCCTTCACCGTCGCGTTGGTCTCCCCGTACGGCGGTCGGAACAGCACCGGGGTACCGCCACCGGCCCCCGCGACTGCCTGCTGGGTCCGGGCGATCTCGGAGTCGATCTGCGCCTGCCCGAGCTGGGTCAGATGCGGATGGGTGTAGCTGTGGTTGCCCACCCACATCCCGGCGTTCACCTGGGCCCGCACCAGAGCCGGGTTCGCCGCGGCGTACTGGCCCTGGTTGAACATCGTGGCCCGCAGCCCGTTCCCCGTGAGGGCACCCAGCAGGGCCGTCGTATTGCCGGACGGACCGTCGTCGAACGTGAGCCCGACGTACCCGTTGCAGACGGCGGCCTGTGCGGGGGTGGCGGTGTGGCCGGTGAGAGCGGTGGCGGCGGCCAGGGCGGCGGCGGTCAGTAACGAAAGACGCCTTGCTTTCCCGAGGGGCATGAGAGGCGTGAAGGTCATCGCTAGCCCACCGTGATGTTGGAGTTGCCGCTGCTCTGGTAACCCTCGGTCGCGAGGATCATGTAGTAACTGAAGCCGCCCAGAGGCATTCCGGCGCGGGCCCAGGCGTCGAAGTGGTTGCCGGTGGTGATGGTGCCGCCGGTCCGCTTCGACTGCCGGACGCTCCAGTACTGGTTGAAGGTGCGGGTGCCTTCCACGGACGGGGCGTTGTACCGGGTGGTCTGGTAGATGTCGTACGTCCCGCCGTCGCTGGTGACGGTCCCCTTGTACGTCCCCGTGGGCCGGTAGGTGCCCCAGTTGTCGACGACGTAGTACTCGACCAGCGGGTTGGACGTCCAGCCGTACAGCGTCAGATAGGCGTTCCCGGACGGGTTGAAGCTGCCCGAGTAGGTGACCGTCCTGCGCGAGCCGTTGCTCCAGCCCTTGCCGGCCACGAAGTTCCCGGTGTTGCTCCACGCGGTGCTGTAGTTGCCGCCGGAGTTCAGGGTCATGGAGACGGTGCCCGGCGCGTCGGTCCAGAACGAGTAGTAGTAGCCGTTGTTGGTGCCGGTCTGGTTGGTGGTGATGACCGTGGCGGCCTGAGCGGTACCGGGCAGGGCCAGAGCGGCGACGGCGACCAGCAGCATGGTGCAGACGCCGCTGAGGAGCAGTCTGAGCCGCGAGGCGGATGCGGGTGCGGATGCGGATGCGGGTGTGCGTGTGGATGCCATGTCCATGCCGCGACAGTGTTGGCCGGGTCGTGTGAGCTGTCAATAGTTTCGGTATCTGTTACGAAACATTCGATGGTGTGAATGGCAGTACTGGCAGGCCAGAGCCGCCTGGGGTTGATACCCGGGAACTCGATTGAGCGAGGCGTAGGGCATCGAATGTTTCGGAGATGGCTCCGATCTGATCGCCGGAGCGCGACCGGGGCGTAAACGAGGTCCGCGTCGCAGGAGGGCATTCTTTTCGCCCCCGCCGCCCTTACCCGTTCCCATCCCGTTCCTGGGGGCTGCGCCCCCAGACCCCCCTACGGCCCTGAACGGGCCTTGTCCTCAAACGCCGGAC
>NZ_JBSFDA010000359.1:0-1877 GCF_053593675.1 Streptomyces sp. NPDC002156
GTTCAGGGCCGACAGCGGGGGTCTGGGGGCGCAGCCCCCAGGGATGGGACGGGTAGGGGCGGCGGGGGCGAGGAAACTTGGAGGGCCCTTACTCGGCCTCCTGTTCCTCCATCAGTTGGAGCATCTGTTCTGCTTCCGCCCGTCGGGCCCGGACCGTCTCGGCGTCCGAGTCGTCGGCGGAGCCCCCGTACGCCCGCAGCACCCCACGCGCGCGTGCCGCCGCCTCCGCAGGCCGACTCAGGTCCGCCTCCAGCCAACCCGCGGCCAGCTCCGCGCCGGTGCGGCCGTGGAGGCCCTCCTCGCCCAGTGAGGAGAACACCGCGATCGCCTTCGTCATCTGGGCCAGCGCCTCCTCGAAGGCGGCCTCGATCGCGCCGTCCTCCGCGTCCTCGGCGGCCGATCGGGCCAGCAGGTCGCCGAACTGGCGGTGGGTGTGGGCGAGTTCCGCGCCGAGTTGCTCGCGGGACTCCAGGTCGTCCGCCTCCGACAGGGCCTGCCCGCACTCGCGGACCGCGTCCTGCATCCGGAGACGTGCCCCGGCCAGCCCCGCCTCCGTGCGCAGCGCGAGCCACGCGCGGGCGCGCAGGGCACGCACCAGTCCGTGCACATTGCCGAGCGAGCGCCACAGGTCGCCGGCGCGTTCGTAGGCCTGGTCGGCCTCCGCGGGCAGCCCGGCCTGGCCGAGGGACTCGGCGGCGAGATGGGCGAGCGTCGCGTGGTCCTGCTGTTCCGGCCAGTGGCGGGCGATCTCCGCGGCCTTGAGGCGGCGTTCGGCCGACTCGCGGTGCTCGCCCAGCTCGGCCAGACAGTCGGCGAGCCACCACAGCGTCTGGACGACCGCTCCGTCGCCGTGCGATTCGGCGCTCAGATCGGGCAGCGCCGACTCCAGTACCTCTGCCGCCTCCGCCCACCGGCCCTGCCGGAGGAGGAAACCGCCGAGCAGGTGCCTGGCCCAGGCGCCCAGAGTTGGGCCCTCGCCCGCCTCGTCGGCCCAGTGCGCGGCCTCCAGGGCGTGGTCCGCGGCCTCGCCGACCTCGTCACGCGCCCCGAGGATCTCGGCGAGCTGGAGGTTCAGCTGGGCGTGCCCCGCCGCCTCCAGATACGCCCCGCCGTGCTCCAGGGCTCCCCGCAGCGCCCGCTCCGCCTCGGCGATGTCGCCGAGATGGTGGGCGAGTCCGGCCAGCCGGGCCTCGTACTCCACCGCGAACCACGGCAGCCCCGCCGCGACGAACGCATCCGTGGCCCAGGTGAACAGCTCCGCGGCGCCTTCCAGGTCTCCGGCGCGCGTCGCCAGCTCCCCGAGCATTGCCTGGGCCTCCGCGCCCCGTGAGGCGAGCCGTACGTCGTCCCCGGCGTGCCCGTCGACGAGCGCCAGCAGTTCCCGTACGGCGTTCTCCGCGGCGGCCAGGGCCCGGTCGGTGCCGGTCTCCTCGACCTGGCGCATGAGGATGCGGGCGCGCCCCATCAGGACGGCCGCGGCCTGCCGTACGCCGGTGCCCTCGTCGGAGTAGAGGGCGAGGACCTCCTCGTACGGCTCGGAGACGGCGTCCAGGGCCGCGTCCACGTCGCCCTCCAGGGCGCGGGCGTACGCGGCGCGGGCGCGGGCGGCCAGGGCCTCGCCGGGATCACCTGCCTCGGCGTACAGCTCGGCGGCCCGCTCGAAGAGCGCGATGCCCTCAGGACCGCCCTCCATGGCCTTGTGGTCGACGATCTCCGCCTGGTCGGACACCGATACCTCGACGCCCTCGGCGGCCCGGGAGACGGCCGCCCACGCCTCCATCGCGTTCGGGAGCAGCCCGTCCGACATCCGGCGGGCCTCGGCGAGCAGCGCGGGCAGGTCGTCCGGCGCCGGCGCCTGGGCCTGCGGCTCGGTGGGC
>NZ_JBSFDA010000360.1:0-1834 GCF_053593675.1 Streptomyces sp. NPDC002156
GAAGATGGTCTGGCCGCCGATGGAGGTCGGGGAGAAGAAGCCGTCCGGCAGCTTGTCGGCCATGGCGGAGAAGCCACCCGCCTTGACGACGGCGAGGGCGGGCAGAACGGGCAAGGCGGGCATGGCCCTCAGGGCGGCGGCCCCAACGGCCAGGTCGGCGGTCCCAACGGGCAGGCCGGTGGCTTCGGGCCCCAGCACGACTTCGCCGCCCAGAACGACTTCACGGCGCCCAACGACTTCGGCGACTTCGGTGCCGCCCAGGCCGACTTCGGCGGCCCCAACGGTCCGAACGGCCAGAACGGCTTCGGACCCGGTGGTCCCGGCGGCCCGGGCGGACGCGGCCCCGCGGGCCCGACCGGCGGCCCCGTCACCGGCGACGGCCCGGTCGTCCCGCCCGTCGTCGGCGGCGCACCCGGTGTCTCCGGCACGGGACGCCTCGGCGGCGGCCTCAGCGACGACACCGCGATCCTCACCCCGCAGAAGCAGGCCCCCGAACCGGGCGCCGACGGCTACGGCGGCTACGGCGGATCCGTGGACAACGTCTCCAGCTCCACCCTCACCAGCGGCATGCCCGTCATGCCGGCCGACCGGAACTCCCCGAACTCCCCGTTCGGGCCGGGCACGCACGCCGACGGCCCGCTTCCGCACACCCCGCCGAAGCTGCCCGAGCCGGTGTCGCCGAGCACGCCCGCCGCTGCCGCGCCCAAGGGCAAGAAGGCGAAGAAGAAGGGCCGCAGCAAGCTGACGCTGCTCATCGTCGCCGTCTTCTTCATCGCCGGTGCCGTGTACGGCGCCGGGCTGCTGATGAACCACTCCGACGTGCCCAAGGGCACCACCGTGTTCGGCGTCGACATCGGCGGCGGCACCCGGGACGACGCCGTCAAGAAGCTCGACGACGCCTTCGACAAGCGGATGACCCAGGCCCTGAAGCTGTCCGTCGACGGCAAGACGGTCGAGCTGAAGCCGGACCAGGCCGGGCTCCAGTTCGACACCCAGGCCACGGTCCGGGCCGCCGCCGTCAGTGACTACAACCCGGTGTCGGTGATCGGCTCGCTCTTCGGGCAGCAGCGGGTCGTCGAACCCGTCATGCCGGTCGACGAGGAGAAGCTGACCGCCGCGCTCCAGCGGGTGGCCGGCGGAACCGGCTCGGCCAGCGACGGCACGATCAGGTTCGAGTCGGGCAAGGCCGTCGCCGTGTACGGCAAGGCGGGCAAGGGCATCGACGCCGCCGCTGCCGCCGAGTCCGTCGAGAACGCCTACCGCAGCCAGGTGGAGAGCGGCACGAGTACGCCGGTCCAGGTCCCCACCAAGACCCAGGAACCGACGATCTCGAACGCCGAGGTCGACCGCATGATGAAGGCGTTCGCCACCCCGGCGATGTCCGCCAACGTCATCGTCCGCGCGGAAACCGGCGAGGAGGTGGAGTTCAGCCCGGAGAACTCCCTGTGGAAGTTCCTCCAGGTGAAGCCCCTCAACGGCAAGCTCGTCGAGTCGTACGACAAGGCCGCGCTGAAGGAGCTGTACGGCGGCACGTTCGACCAGGTCCTGATCGCCCGCGGCAACGGCAACAAGACGCCGGTGACCGTCGAGGACGTGATCGGCGCGATGCGTCCGGCCCTGGTCAGCACGACCAACCGGGTCGGCGTCATCGAGACCGACCCGAGCTGAGCGCTCCGCGGGTCGCGCGGTTCTTTGGCCGCGGGCCGGTGGGGGCTGGTCGCGCCCCGCGGCGGAGCCGCAGATAGATGCGGCCCCGCGCCCCAAAAATGGGGGCGGGCGTGACAAAAGTAAACAGGGAGAGAGGACCCGACGCCCAGACGGGCGGGCCGGCCCC
>NZ_JBSFDA010000362.1:0-1766 GCF_053593675.1 Streptomyces sp. NPDC002156
CCCCGCTTGTCGGCCTGAACGGCCTCGTCCTCAAACGCCGGACGGGCTGAAATGCCCCGGCCGGCGCTGAAGAGACGCCGCCTGTACTTCGGAAGCTGCGGGGGCGGTTGCCCTCGGCCCGTTCAGGGCCGTAGGGGGGTCTGGGGGCGTAGCCCCCAGGGATGGAGGGATGGGACGGGTAGGGGCGGCGGGGGCGGGACAACTGCCCGAGCCGTGCAGGAAACCCCTCGACATCACCCCCTTCCTCGTCCGAATACTGGGATGCTGGAGCCTGGTGTTCGGACGGGGTATGGGGGGCCGGGGAATCGTGGAGGACAGGGTGCGGGTGGTCATCGCCGAGGATTCAGTGCTGCTTCGGGAGGGCCTGACCCGGTTGTTGACCGACCGTGGGCATGACGTCGTCGCCGGTGTGGGTGACGGAGTCGCGCTGATCAAGACCATTACCGAGCTGGCCGCACAGGACGAGCTCCCGGACGTCGTCGTCGCGGATGTGCGGATGCCGCCCACGCATACCGACGAAGGGGTCCGGGCCGCCGTACAGCTGCGGAAATCGCATCCGGAACTCGGTGTGCTCGTGCTGTCGCAGTACGTCGAGGAACGGTACGCGACCGAGCTGCTCGCCGGGTCCAGCCGGGGCGTCGGGTATCTGCTGAAGGACCGGGTCGCCGAGGTGCGGGAGTTCGTGGACGCGGTGGTGCGAGTGGCCCAGGGGGGTACCGCGCTCGATCCCGAGGTCGTGGCCCAGTTGCTGGGGCGCAGCCGTAAGCAGGACGTGCTTGCCGGGCTCACGCCCCGGGAGCGGGAGGTATTGGGGCTGATGGCCGAGGGGCGGACCAATTCGGCCATCGCGCGGCAGCTCGTCGTGAGTGACGGTGCCGTCGAGAAGCACGTCAGCAATATTTTTCTGAAGCTGGGGCTTTCGCCGAGCGACGGTGATCACCGGCGGGTTCTGGCCGTTCTGACCTACCTCAACTCCTAGCCGTCTGACGCCCCGTCAGGGTCTGGCCGCACCCGGCAACAGGCGCTCGGTCCGCGGCAGAACCGGAGACCCGGCCGGGAGCGTCTACCGAGTCAGCGCTGCGGGGCAGGAAATCATGACAAGTCAGGGCGCCGAACCGTCTCAAAATGGCGTCCATCATGCGATCGGTCCAGGGAAGGCGACCCTTACCGACGTACTGTTGATCCTGGGAAGGTCCGCGGGAGGACCGCCCCAGGCCGCCGCCTCGAAGGAGGTCCAGTTCAGTGACCAGCCAGGTCAGCAGTCCAGCGGACAGTTCAGCGAACGGTTCAGCGGACGGGTCAGCGGAGAAGGCCGGCGCAGACGTCGGAGCCGTCGGATCCGTCGTGGGAGAGCAGCGCAACCCGGCCGCCGTAAAGGACGTACGTCGACTCGATCGGGTGATTATCCGGTTCGCGGGGGACTCCGGTGACGGAATGCAGCTCACGGGGGACCGCTTCACCTCCGAGACCGCGTCCTTCGGGAACGATCTGTCCACTCTGCCGAACTTCCCCGCCGAGATCCGAGCGCCCGCAGGAACACTGCCGGGCGTTTCTTCGTTCCAGCTGCATTTCGCCGACCACGACATCCTCACGCCCGGTGACGCGCCCAACGTGCTCGTCGCGATGAACCCGGCCGCGCTGAAGGCGAACATCGCCGATGTGCCGCGCGGCGCCGAGATCATCGTCAATACGGACGAGTTCACCAAGCGGGCCATGCAGAAGGTCGGGTATCCGGTCTCCCCGCTGGAGGACGGCTCGCTCGACGG
>NZ_JBSFDA010000363.1:0-1762 GCF_053593675.1 Streptomyces sp. NPDC002156
AGTGCGGTCCGTGTCCACGAAAACGTGGACACGGACCGCATTTGTCGTTTCCGTGGGTCGTTTTCGTGTGCCGTTCCCGCGCGGGCTGCGGGCTGCGGGCTGCGGGCGTACGGCGTGGGAGTCGTCAACCGCCTCGGGGGACTCGCGGCTGAGCGCCACTGGCGACTGGTGACTGGCCATTGGTCGGCGGCCCGGATGCTTCCCTTCGGGGTGGGTTCGAGGGCCGTGCCTGGAGCGGCTCAGTCGTTGCTGGGACCGGTTGACGCACCTTGAGCGGCGGCATGTGCGAATCCCTGATGAGCGGCACCCGGGAGTCCTTGATCTGCAGCACCTGCGTAGCCTTGACCGGCTCAGCCGACGAGTCCTCGATCGGCGGCGCCTGCCTAGCGTTGACTGGTCCCACCTGCGAGTTCTTGTTTGGCGGCACCTGCTGAGCCCTGACCGGCTCCGCTGGTGAAATCCTCGATCGGCGACGCCTGTGAAGCCCTGGTGGGCAGCGCCTGGGAGTCCTTGATCTGCGGCACCGACGTAGTCCTGACCGGCTCCGCCTGCGAGTCTTCGATCGGGTGCGCCTGCGTAGCGTTGACTGGCTCCACCTGCGAGTTCTTGATGGGCGGCACCCGCTGGCGAATCCTCGATCGGCGGCTCCCGTGAAGCCCTGATGGGCGGCACCTGGGAGACCTCGATCCGCCGCACCTGCGCAGCTCTGACCGGCTCCGCCTGCGAGTCTCCGATCGGCGGCTCCTGTGAAGCCCTGACCGGCTTCACAGGTGAGTCCTCGATCGGCGGCGCCTGCGGAATCCCGACCGCGCGCTGCCGCCTCGGCTCTGCCCCGCGTCCCTGTCCGGCTGCGCCCCACGCACCCCTTCCCGCCTGCGCCCCACGCATTCTCCCGACCACGGCCTCGACGTACGGCCATGCCGGCCCTGCCTCCTGCTCCGCCGCCTCCTGGGCGGCCTGCGCGGCGGCGAAGGCGTGCTGGCGCTTCTGCGCGCCGTGCCCGGGCCCCGCCCGGGCACGGTCTCGCACGCTCCCCGGGACCCGCCCCGGGCACAGTCTCACGCACCGTCCTCGGGGTTGCTCCGGCATCCTGTCGTGGACCGTCCCCGGGATCGCCCTGGCATCCTGTCGTGGACCGTCCCCGGGATCGCCCTGGCATCCTGTCGTGGACCGTCCCCGGGATCGCCCTGGCATCCTGTCGTGCACCGTCCCCGGGGCCGCCCTGGCACCCTGTCGTGCACCGTCCCCGGGGCCGCCTTGCCACCCTGTCGTGCACCGCCCCCAGGACCGCCCTGAAGCCCTGCCGTGCGCCGGTCTCGGGACCGCCCCCGCACCCCGCCGTGCATCACCCACAAGACCGCCCCAACACCTCCCGTCACCATCCCCGGAACCCTCCGTACACCCCTCGCCCCCCTTGGTGACCCGCGTCAGGCCCCTGCCAGGCCTCCGCCAAGCACCCTCCTAACCCCTCACCAGAACCTCTCCAACCCCCTCATCAGGCCCACCCCAACCCCTCCGACTGACCCCCACCCACCCCCGTCGATCCACAACCCACCTCCCTTCGACAGCCACCCCCCTCCGACGCCAACTCCCCACCCGGTAGGCGCATTTCGGCCCCACGCCAAATAAACATCAGCCGCCCGCCGATGTTCGACCCGCCGACCCCAACCGCCTCACCTGCGACATCAACCCCCTTGCCCGGGGCGCCACTGCACAACCCCCCCCCCCCCCCCCCACCCCCACACCCAAAAAAAAAAAAAAA
>NZ_JBSFDA010000364.1:0-1590 GCF_053593675.1 Streptomyces sp. NPDC002156
CTGAGACCTGATGCCGAGCCGATTGTGGTGAAGTGGATGATCCTATGCTGTCGAGAAAAGCCTCTAGCGAGTTTCATGGCGGCCCGTACCCTAAACCGACTCAGGTGGTCAGGTAGAGAATACCGAGGCGTTCGGGTGAACTATGGTTAAGGAACTCGGCAAAATGCCCCCGTAACTTCGGGAGAAGGGGGGCCATCACTGGTGAGGAGACTTGCTCTCCGAGCTGGGGGTGGCCGCAGAGACCAGCGAGAAGCGACTGTTTACTAAAAACACAGGTCCGTGCGAAGCCGTAAGGCGATGTATACGGACTGACGCCTGCCCGGTGCTGGAACGTTAAGGGGACCGGTTAGTCACTCTTCGGGGTGGCGAAGCTGAGAACTTAAGCGCCAGTAAACGGCGGTGGTAACTATAACCATCCTAAGGTAGCGAAATTCCTTGTCGGGTAAGTTCCGACCTGCACGAATGGCGTAACGACTTCTCGACTGTCTCAACCATAGGCCCGGTGAAATTGCACTACGAGTAAAGATGCTCGTTTCGCGCAGCAGGACGGAAAGACCCCGGGACCTTTACTATAGTTTGATATTGGTGTTCGGTTCGGCTTGTGTAGGATAGCTGGGAGACTGTGAAGTGGGCACGCCAGTGTCTGTGGAGTCGTCGTTGAAATACCAGTCTGGTCGTGCTGGATGTCTAACCTGGGTCCGTGATCCGGATCAGGGACAGTGTCTGATGGGTAGTTTAACTGGGGCGGTTGCCTCCTAAAGAGTAACGGAGGCGCCCAAAGGTTCCCTCAGCCTGGTTGGCAATCAGGTGTTGAGTGTAAGTGCACAAGGGAGCTTGACTGTGAGACCGACGGGTCGAGCAGGGACGAAAGTCGGGACTAGTGATCCGGCGGTGGCTTGTGGAAGCGCCGTCGCTCAACGGATAAAAGGTACCCCGGGGATAACAGGCTGATCTTCCCCAAGAGTCCATATCGACGGGATGGTTTGGCACCTCGATGTCGGCTCGTCGCATCCTGGGGCTGGAGTCGGTCCCAAGGGTTGGGCTGTTCGCCCATTAAAGCGGTACGCGAGCTGGGTTTAGAACGTCGTGAGACAGTTCGGTCCCTATCCGCTGCGCGCGCAGGAACATTGTGAAGGGCTGTCCCTAGTACGAGAGGACCGGGACGGACGAACCTCTGGTGTGCCAGTTGTTCTGCCAAGGGCATGGCTGGTTGGCTACGTTCGGGAGGGATAACCGCTGAAAGCATCTAAGCGGGAAGCCTGCTTCGAGATGAGTGTTCCCACCCACTAGATGGGTTAAGGCTCCCAGTAGACGACTGGGTTGATAGGCCAGATCTGGAAGCCCGGTAACGGGTGGAGGTGACTGGTACTAATAGGCCGAGGGCTTGTCCTCAGTTGCTCGCGTCCACTGTGTTGGTTCTGAAACCACGAACAACCCCGCCCATAGGTCACATGGGTGGTGCGGTTGATGTGTTTCACCGTGTTTCGGTGGTCATAGCGTGAGGGAAACGCCCGGTTACATTCCGAACCCGGAAGCTAAGCCTTACAGCGCCGATGGTACTGCAGGGGGGACCCTGTGGGAGAGTAGGAC
>NZ_JBSFDA010000365.1:0-1486 GCF_053593675.1 Streptomyces sp. NPDC002156
GGGGGGTGCCTCTATGTCTTTCGTCAAGCGAGGCGGGGGGTTCGGTGTTCGTAGAAGGTGCCGTCGCGGAGCATCGCGAAGAGCACGCTGATGCGATGCCGGGCGAGGCGGAGAAGGGCCTGAGTGTGGGTCTTTCCTCTGGCCCGGCAGCGGTCGTAGTAGGTGCGGGAGACGGGATCGTGCAGGGCCGCGAACGCGGACAGGAACATGGCCCGTTTGAGCTGTCGGTTCCCGCCTCGCGGTGCGTGTTCGCCGTGGATCGAGGTCCCCGACGACTTCGTGGTCGGCGCGAGACCGGCGTAGGAGGCGAGGTGGGCGGAGGTGGGGAAGCTGGTGCCGTCGCCGACGGTGACCAGCAGAACAGCAGCGGTCCTGACCGCGACCCCCGGCATCGAGATCAGGACCTGGGAAAGAGGGTGTTGTTCCAGCAGGGTGTTGATCTGGGCTTCCAGAGCCCGGCGCTGGTCGTGGACGGCCGCGAGTTGCCGGGCCAGAGACGGGATGACGATGTCGAGCGTGCCCGTTCCGGGAACCACCACGGTCTGCTCGTCGAGCGCGTCGAAGACCTCGTCGATCAGCCGGGTCGCCATGCGCGGGGCCTTGGGCCGGATCACCTCAACGAGCCTGCGGCGTCCGGCTTTCCGCAGGGCGGCCGGGGATCCGTAGCGTTCCAGCAGCCAGGTGACGGCCTGGTGGTCGAGCCGGGGCCCCAGGACACGTTCGAGGCTGGGGTGGAACTGGGTGAGCAGGCCGCGTATGCGGTTGGAGGTGCGGGTGGCCTCGGCCGCGAGGTCCTGGTCGAAGCCGACCAGCACGGTCAGCTCGGCGGTGATCTCGTCGGTCAGCTGAAGCGAGCGCAGAGTGTGCGGCATGGTGCGGGCGGCGTCCGCAATCACCGCGGCGTCCTTTGCGTCGGTCTTCGCCTCGCCCGGGTAGAGATCGGCGATCCGCCGCATCGACAGGCCCGGCAGGTAGGCGACCTTGCAGCCCGCGTCCCTCGCGACCGTCAGGGGCAGGGCGCCGATCGAAGCGGGCTGGTCCACGATCACCAGCACGGTGCCGAACTTCGCGGCCAGCTTGTCGAACACGGCCCGCAGTTTCGGTTCGCTGTTGGGCAGCGGTTTGTCGTAGACCTTCTTGCCGGCCGGGGTCAGCCCATGGCCGTGGTGGGCCGTCTTGCCGACATCCAGACCGAGGAAGACGCCCACGTCGACGGTGTCGAACATCGTGCTCTCAACTCCTTTGGTGCGGCTGGCCTGGGCATCGGTGTCGTACACGCGCATCCACGTTATGCAGACCTGCCGCCCGCGAACTGCCCGGCATTGCACCGGACCGGACGGTGGCCGGACCTCTCATCAGCGTCTCCGACGGCACCTCTCGGGCCCGGTGAACACCACCCCCCAGGTCATCAAGGACAGGGGGACACAGTCATGCCGGGCCCGGAGGCCAGCGGCCCTCTTGCAGGACCGCGGAAAACATAACGGGG
>NZ_JBSFDA010000366.1:0-1437 GCF_053593675.1 Streptomyces sp. NPDC002156
GCGTGCTCTTCGCGATGCTCCGCGACGGCACCTTCTACGAACACCGAACCCCCCGCCTCGCTTGACGAAAGACATAGAGGCACCCCCCCGCCACCCGCAGCGCCGACTCCGAAAGGCAGAACTGATCACCGTGACCGCGATTCCGAGCTTCACCGGCGACGCGAACCCCTACGGAGGCGGCGACCCGTACGCGGACTACCGCACCGCGGACTTCCCCTTCACCCAGTACGCCGACCTCGCCGACCGCCGTCTCGGGGCCGGGGTGATCGCCGCCAACGACGAGTTCTTCGCCCACCGCGAGAACATGCTCGTGCCCGAGCCCGCCGAGTTCGTGCCCGAGCACTTCGGCCACAAGGGCAAGGTCATGGACGGCTGGGAGACACGGCGCAGGCGCGGTGCGTCGGCGGAGCACCCGTGGCCGACGGCCGAGGACCACGACTGGGCCCTCGTCCGGCTCGGCGCGCCGGGCGTCGTACGGGGCATCGTGGTCGACACGGCCCACTTCCGCGGGAACTATCCGCAGGCCGTGTCGGTGGAGGGCGTGTCGGTGCCCGGCTCCCCGTCCCCCGAGGACCTTCTGTCGGACGACGTGAAGTGGACGACGCTGGTACCGCGTACGAAGGTCGGCGGCCACGCGGCGAACGGCTTCGAGGTGTCGGTCGAACAGCGCTTCACGCACCTGCGCGTCAATCAGCATCCCGACGGGGGTATCGCCCGGCTGCGGGTGTACGGCGAGGTCGTCCCCGACCCCGCCTGGCTGGCGGTGCTCGGCACCTTCGACGTGGTCGCCCTGGAGAACGGCGGCCGCGCCGAGGACGCGTCCAATTTGTTCTACTCACCGGCGTCGAACACCATCCAGCCCGGGCGCTCCCGCAAGATGGACGACGGCTGGGAGACGCGCCGCCGCCGCGACCAGGGCAACGACTGGATCCGCTACCGCCTGGTGGCCCGGTCGGAGATCCGCGCGATCGAGATCGACACGGCGTACCTGAAGGGGAACAGCGCGGGCTGGGCGACGGTGTCGCTCCGGGACGGCGAGGACGGGGAGCAGGGAGAGAACGGCGGCTGGACCGAGATCCTCCCGCGCACCCGCCTCCAGCCCGACACGAACCACCGCTTCGTCCTCGACACGCCGGCGGTCGGTACGCACGCGCGCGTGGACATCTATCCGGACGGTGGGATCTCGCGCCTGCGGCTGTTCGGCTCGCTGACGGAGGAGGGCGCGGGGGAACTGGCGGCTCGGTATCAGGAGCTTGGGGGCTGAGGGGTTGAGGGCGGGCGGGGAATCGGGGGCGGGGGGAGGGGGCTGGGCGTAGGCGATCTGCGCGGGCCTTTTCCTCGCCCCCGCCGCCCCTACCCGTTCCCATCCCCAGGGGCTCCGCCCCTTCGACCCCACCAGGGGGCGCAGCCCCCTGGACCCCCGGCGGGGACTGCGTC
>NZ_JBSFDA010000367.1:0-1342 GCF_053593675.1 Streptomyces sp. NPDC002156
ACTTCGACGGCGGCACCTTCGACCGCTCCCAGCCGCTGACCCGTGAACACCTCCAGACAGTCCTGACCCGAGCCGTCTCCCCGAGTGGACGGCGCCGGGCGGCTCTGTGGGGGCCTCGTCCTAGCTTTCCGCCAGGATGTGGGACAGCTCCTGGTCGAGGTCGAAGTGGCGGTGTTCCGTGCCGGGTGGCACAGCGGCGTCCGTTCGCTTCAGGAAGGACTCCAGGGCTCGTGCGGGGGCTTCGAGCAGTGCCTCGCCCTCCGGGGAGCTGAGGGCGATGCAGACAACGCCCTGACCGTGGCTCCGGGACGGCCAGACTCGGACGTCACCGGTGCCGGTGGGCCGGTGGAGGCCCTCCGCGAGCAGGTCGCGGGCGAACACCCACTCGACGGTTTCCTCGGCTCCGGTGTGGAAGGTGGCGTGCACGGCGTAGGGATCGGCCGTGTCATACCGCAGTCCTGCGGGAACGGGCAGTGAGGACTCGCTCGACACAACGAGGCGCAGGTGCAGCTCGCAGCTGACCGTGGTGTTCATAAGCGCCAAGGCCTTTCGCTCAGTGTGCGCTCGGGGATTCGCACGTCGGCGAAATCGACATGCCACCTACGGTGCCGTTGTAAACCCCTCTGAGTGTTTTGCGTGTCTTTACGTAACTCTTCCGGCCGAGAACCGGTTCGTCGGCTACGACCATTCCGGTGACCGGTTTCCGTCGGGTAGGGTTTGGTCGTATGAATACGGGGAGTGACAAGCCTGGCGAGGTTGCCGTGGCACCAGATGAGACCGGGGCCGGTGAGACCGCAGCCGAGCGGGAGCTGGGTTCGAGAGCGCCGGAATTCGTCAAAGCACGCCGCATGCTGCACATGAGCTGGCAGGTCGGCGTATTCGTCGTGGGCCTCGCCGTGGTGGGTGCCGGCATCGTCATGCTTCCGCTGCCCGGGCCGGGCTGGCTGGTGATCTTCGGCGGTATGGCGATCTGGGCGACCGAGTTCGTCTGGGCCCAGTTGGTGCTGCGCTGGACGAAGCGCAAGGTCACCGAGGCGACACAGCGTGCGCTCGACCCCAAGGTGCGCCGCCGCAACATCATCCTGACGACGATCGGCCTCGTGATCATCGCGGTTCTCGTCGGGATCTACGTATGGAAGTTCGGGCTGGAAATGCCCTGGAAGATCAAGGACCAGTGATCCGACTCCGTGTCGGATGCACCCCCTGACATGGGGTAATGTTCTCCCTGCGTCCGGGCGATTAGCTCAGTGGGAGAGCGCTTCGTTCACACCGAAGAGGTCACTGGTTCGAACCCAGTATCGCCCACCGGATCGAGTGCGGTCCGTGTCCACGAAAACTTGGA
>NZ_JBSFDA010000368.1:0-1283 GCF_053593675.1 Streptomyces sp. NPDC002156
TGGGCTTGATGCGCTTTGACGGACATCCGAGATCAGGGGGCTCTGCCCCGGGAGGATGTCCATCATGGAGAGCATGGGGAAGAAGAAGCCTCGGCCTCGCCGTTCGTTCACGCCTGAGTTCAAGGCCGAGATCGTCGAGCTGTGCCGACGGGGTGACCGCTCGGTCGGCCAGATCGCCAAGGACTTCGATCTGACGGAGACCGCGGTGCGGCTGTGGGTCAGCCAGGCCGAGGTCGACGCGGGCGAACGCGACGGGCTGACCAGCAGTGAACGTGAGGAGTTGGCCGCGTTGCGGCGGGAGAACCGCCGGCTGCGGGAGGACGTGGAGGTCCTCAAGCGGGCCACGGCTTTCTTCGTGAAGGAGACCCGGTGACGGTGCACCCGTTCATCGAGGCGGAGAAGCGAGACGGTCACAACGTCAAGCGCGCGTGTGAACTGCTGCAGGTCTCCCGAGCCGCCTTCTACGCCCGCCGTGGTGGCACGCCCGGTCCGCGGGCGGTCCGCGATGCCGAACTGACCGAGAAGATCACCGAGGTTCATGAGCGGTCCCGCGGGACCTACGGCGCCCCGCGCGTCCACGCCGTCCTGCAACGACAGGGCGAGGAATGCGGACGGCGCCGCATCGCCCGGCTGATGCGCGACGCCGGGCTGCGGGGCCGGCACCGCAGGCGGCGGCAGCTGACGACGATCCCCGACCCGCGGGCCCAGTCCCGGCCTGACCTCGTCGTCCGCGACTTCACTCCTGCCCCGGACGCCCTCGACACCCGCTGGTGCGGTGACATCACATACATTCCGACCGAGGAGGGCTGGCTCTACCTGGCCACGGTCATCGACATCGCCTCCCGCCGCGTGGTCGGCTGGTCCACCGCCGACCACCTGCGGACCGAACTGGTCGCGGACGCTCTCCAGTCCGCATGCCAACAGCGTCGTCCCACCCGGCCGGTGATCTTTCACTCGGACCGTGGCTGTCAGTACACCAGTCAGCAATTCGCCTGTCTGGCAACGGAGTTAGGCGTCCGTCTGTCCGTCGGCCGTACCGGGCAGTGCTGGGACAACGCGCTCGCCGAGTCGTTCTTCGCCACCATCAAAAGAGAGTTGCTCGACACGAGAACCTGGCCCAGCCGGGCCGCCGCGCGAACCGCGATCTTCGACTTCATCGAGAGCTGGTACAACTTGCACCGACTGCACAGCAGCCTCGGCTACCGCAGCCCCGCCGAATACGAGACCGCACTCGCAGCCTGACCACCACACCAATGGTGTCCGTCAAAGCGGAACAAGCTCAC
>NZ_JBSFDA010000369.1:0-1102 GCF_053593675.1 Streptomyces sp. NPDC002156
CGCCTGAGCACCTCACCGAGATTGCCCGGGAAAGGGTTGAGGTGACGCAGATGCGCCTGCGCGATCGGCTGCCCGCCCGCCCGCAGCCGCCGTACCGCCGCCGTGATCGGCCCGTACGTCGAACCCCAGCCCAGCACCAGGGTGTTGGCCACGCCCGACGGATCGTCGACATCCAGATCCGGCACATCGATACCGTCGATCTTCGCCTGGCGGGTACGGACCATCAGATCGTGGTTGGCCGGATCGTAGGAGATGTTCCCCGTACCGTCCTGCTTCTCGATGCCCCCGATCCGGTGCTCGAGCCCCGGAGTGCCAGGGACCGCCCACGGCCGGGCAAGGGTCTGCGGATCCCGCTTGTAGGGCCAGAACACCTCGGTGCCGTCGTCGAGGGTGTGGTTGGGCCCCTGGGCGAACTGCACCCGCAGATCGGGCAGTCCGTCGACCTCGGGGATGCGCCAGGGCTCCGAGCCGTTGGCGAGATACCCGTCCGAGAGCAGGAAGACGGGCGTGCGGTAGGTGAGCGCGATCCGGGCCGCCTCCAGCGCCGCGTCGAAGCAGTCCGCCGGCGTGCACGGCGCCACGACCGGGACCGGAGCCTCACCGTTGCGCCCGAACATCGCCTGCAACAGGTCGGCCTGCTCGGTCTTGGTCGGCAACCCGGTAGAAGGCCCGCCCCGCTGGATGTCGATGACCAGCAACGGCAGTTCGAGGGAGACGGCAAGCCCGATGGTCTCGGACTTCAGCGCCACCCCCGGCCCCGAAGTCGTCGTCACAGCCAGCGAACCGCCGAACGCCGCGCCCAACGCGGCCCCGATACCCGCGATCTCATCCTCGGCCTGGAAGGTCCGGACCCCGAAGTTCTTGTGCCTGGACAACTCGTGCAGGATGTCCGAGGCGGGCGTGATCGGATACGACCCCAAGTACAGCGGAAGATCAGCCTGCTGCGAGGCAGCGATCAACCCGTACGACAGAGCCAGGTTCCCCGAAATGTTGCGATAGGTCCCGGCAGGGAACGCGGCCGACGCAGGAGCAACCTCGTACGAGACCGCAAAATCCTCAGTCGTCTCCCCGAAGTTCCAACCGGCCCTGAACGCGGCGAGGT
>NZ_JBSFDA010000370.1:0-1102 GCF_053593675.1 Streptomyces sp. NPDC002156
CGCCTGAGCACCTCACCGAGATTGCCCGGGAAAGGGTTGAGGTGACGCAGATGCGCCTGCGCGATCGGCTGCCCGCCCGCCCGCAGCCGCCGTACGGCCGCGGTGATCGGCCCGTAGGTGGAACCCCAGCCCAGCACCAGGGTGTTGGCGGCGCCCGACGGATCGTCGACTTCGAGATCCGGTACGTCGATGCCGTCGATCTTGGCCTGGCGGGTACGGACCATCAGGTCGTGGTTGGCCGGATCGTAGGAGATGTTGCCCGTGCCGTCCTGCTTCTCGATGCCCCCGATCCGGTGTTCGAGCCCGGGGGTGCCGGGGATCGCCCACGGCCGGGCGAGGGTCTGCGGGTCCCGCTTGTAGGGCCAGAACACCTCGGTGCCGTCGTCGAGGGTGTGGTTGGGTCCCTGGGCGAACTGCACCCGCAGATCGGGCAGTCCGTCGACCTCGGGGATGCGCCAGGGCTCCGAGCCGTTGGCGAGATACCCGTCGGAGAGCAGGAAGACGGGCGTGCGGTAGGTGAGCGCGATCCGGGCCGCCTCGATCGCCGCGTCGAAGCAGTCGGCGGGCGTGCACGGGGCCACGATCGGGACCGGGGCCTCGCCGTTGCGCCCGAACATGGCCTGCAACAGGTCGGCCTGCTCGGTCTTGGTCGGCAGCCCGGTGGAGGGCCCGCCGCGCTGGATGTCGATGACCAGCAAGGGCAGTTCCATCGAAACGGCCAGCCCGATGGTCTCGGACTTCAGCGCCACGCCCGGCCCGGAGGTGGTGGTGACGGCCAGCGCCCCGCCGAAGGCGGCGCCCAACGCGGCCCCGATACCGGCGATCTCGTCCTCGGCCTGGAAGGTCCGGACCCCGAAGTTCTTGTGCCGGCTCAGCTCGTGCAGGATGTCCGAGGCGGGCGTGATCGGATACGACCCCAAGTACAGCGGCAGATCGGCCTGTTGACCGGCCGCGATGAGCCCGTACGACAGAGCCAGGTTCCCGGAGATGTTGCGATAGGTCCCGGTAGGGAACGCGGCCGACGCAGGAGCAACCTCGTACGAGACCGCAAAATCCTCAGTCGTCTCCCCGAAGTTCCAACCGGCCCTGAACGCGGCGAGGT
>NZ_JBSFDA010000371.1:0-1049 GCF_053593675.1 Streptomyces sp. NPDC002156
CGTCGTGACTGCGTGCCTTTTGAAGAATGAGCCTGCGAGTTTGCGGTGTGTTGCGAGGTTAACCCGTGTGGGGAAGCCGTAGCGAAAGCGAGTCCGAATAGGGCGTTTTAGTAGCGCGCTCAAGACCCGAAGCGGAGTGATCTAGCCATGGGCAGGTTGAAGCGGAGGTAAGACTTCGTGGAGGACCGAACCCACCAGGGTTGAAAACCTGGGGGATGACCTGTGGTTAGGGGTGAAAGGCCAATCAAACTCCGTGATAGCTGGTTCTCCCCGAAATGCATTTAGGTGCAGCGTCGTGTGTTTCTTGCCGGAGGTAGAGCACTGGATAGGCGATGGGCCCTACCGGGTTACTGACCTTAGCCAAACTCCGAATGCCGGTAAGTGAGAGCGCGGCAGTGAGACTGTGGGGGATAAGCTCCATGGTCGAGAGGGAAACAGCCCAGAGCATCGACTAAGGCCCCTAAGCGTACGCTAAGTGGGAAAGGATGTGGAGTCGCAGAGACAACCAGGAGGTTGGCTTAGAAGCAGCCACCCTTGAAAGAGTGCGTAATAGCTCACTGGTCTAGTGATTCCGCGCCGACAATGTAGCGGGGCTCAAGCGTACCGCCGAAGTCGTGTCATTCCAGCACATACGCCCAACGGCGGCTGGGATGGGTAGGGGAGCGTCGTATGCCGGGTGAAGCGGCGGCGGAAGCCAGTCGTGGACGGTTTACGAGTGAGAATGCAGGCATGAGTAGCGATACACACGTGGGAAACGTGTGCGCCGATTGACTAAGGGTTCCTGGGTCAAGCTGATCTGCCCAGGGTAAGTCGGGACCTAAGGCGAGGCCGACAGGCGTAGTCGATGGATAACCGGTTGATATTCCGGTACCCGCTGTGAAGCGTCAAACATCGAACCAGGCGATGCTAAGTCCGTGAAGCCGTTCCGGACCCTTCGGGGAATGGAAAGTGGTGGAGCCGGCGAACCAGATCTGTAGTAGGTGAGTGATGGGGTGACGCAGGAAGGTAGTCCATCCCGGGCGGTGGTTGTCCCGGGGTAAGGGTGTAGG